>JBCCOV010000107.1:0-16818 GCA_039039985.1 Pseudomonadota bacterium
GAAGTCGCGAGGCCGTCCAGGAGCGCTCCGAGCAAATGATGCGTTGGACGACCAATAGATGGAGCGCTGGTTCCAGGCTTGCCTATGATATGCACAAACGCAGGGTCAACAGGAGGTGATTATGTCGAACGTTGACGACAAACTGAAGTGGGCCAAACCTTCATTCACAGCTCAAGCCTGTGGTATGGAAGTGAATATGTACGCGCCAGATGAAGAGGGCGACGTTTTGTTCCGTACGAATGCCGCACTTGGTCCTCCGAAATCCTCAGAAGACCTTCGGTTGCGCCATGCAACGACGAAGCGCTGAACTCGTTGCCGGCAGCCAATGGCATTTCAGCTTCTTGTGTTAGGCGCAGCTGCCGGAGGGGGGCTGCCGCAATGGAATTGCGCTGCGGCCAACAGCTCGCTGGTTTGGAACAGCGATCATTCGGCAGCCATCGCGACACAATCGTCGGTGGCGGTGGGCGTTGCGGGACAGTGGACGTTGTTGAACGCATCGCCCGACATCCGCCACCAGATTCTGGCGCAGCCGAAGCTCCACCCGACCGCCGTGCCGGGACCAGCTGCCCGACGTTCACCGATCACCAATGTCCTCCTGACCGACTGTGACCTCGACCACATCGCAGGTCTTCTCTCCCTGCGCGAGCGGACCCCATTCAACCTTTTGGCGACACGTGCAACGCTGACAGTTCTGGCCGCCAATCCCGTCTTTGACTCGCTGGCATCGGATGTCGTTTCACGAACAGCAATTGAACTGGACCATTGGTTTGATCTCAGTGGACCTGTTCGTGCGCGGTTGTTCGCTGTCCCGGGTAAAGTGCCATTGTACCTGGAGGATGCAGGCGTCACGCCTGTTACGGACGAAGTCACGGAAAGCACGGTCGGTGTCGAATTGACGGACGGGAAGGCAACCGCATTCTACATACCAAGCTGTGCGAAACTGACGCCAGATCTGACGTCACGCCTTCAAGGCTCAGATCTTGTCTTGTTTGACGGCACACTGTTCGATGACGACGAGTTGATCCGATTGGGCGTAGGTGAAAAAACGGGACGACGCATGGGGCACATGCCGATGTCTGGCGACGGCGGGTCCCTCGTCGCGTTTCGCGACATCTCAATCCGCCGAAAACTCTACATTCATATGAACAATACAAACCCTGTCTGGCGGGAGGATAGCGTCCAACGGCGCCTGGTGGAAGCTGAAGGATGGGAGATCGCATTTGACGGGCTGGAGATGAGCTTGTGACACGCCCTGACCGGATTGTTGAACCACTGTCGCCGGATGGGCTCGAGGCACGGCTGCAGGCAATTGGCGCGCAGCGCTACCACCGACATCATCCGTTTCACAAGCGACTACACTCCGGGCAATGCTCCCTGGACGAAGTCCGAGCGTGGGCACTCAACCGCTACTGTTACCAACGGGCGATTCCACGCAAGGATGCGACCATCCTGGCGCGATTGGAAATCCTTGAACACCGCCGCGTCTGGCGCCAACGCATTATCGACCACGATGGAGAATTGGGCGACGCGCCCGAAGGCGGACTTAGACGCTGGCTTGCGCTGACCGATGCACTCGGCTTTGAACGATCGTTCGTGACGTCGCTTCAGGGGGTGCTTCCGGCAGTCCAGTATGCGAGCGAAGCTTACGTCAATTTTGTTGCAACTCAGCCGATCGTGGATGCGATCGCGTCCAGCCTTACCGAGATGTTCTCGCCGCAGACGATCGAGGAGCGCGTCAACGGGATGCTGCGACACTATGATTTTATTGCGCCAGACACTCTGCGATATTTTGAACATCGCCTGACCGAAGCACCACGTGACGTCGAGTTCGCTCTCGACTATGTCAAGACGCACGCGACGTCTGCTGATACGCAGAACCAGGTCTGTGATGCGTTGCGGTTCAAGTGCGATATGCTCTGGTCACAGCTGGACGCGGTTCACTACGCCTATGTTCTGGCCACGCCACCGCCGGGCGCCTGGCACCCCGGAACCAGCGCCGCATTAATCAACCGGATGTCGCAGTAATGGCGCAGTGGAACGGTTCTACGCAGGTGACAATCCCGCGTGGGACCCGCTTGCATTGGTGCGCAGTACGAGAAGCAGGCGTCCTACTGGCGCCAGAAAAGGCTCTGATCTTAAACTCGTCCGCAATTGCGACTTTGTTGGCAATTGATGGGCAAAGAACGATGCAGCAGATCGTGTCCGCGCTGGTCGACAAATACGACAGCGCAGAAGGTCAAATCGAGCATGATGCAACTTCGCTTATCTCCGGCTTGTTGCAGCAGGGTATTTTGAGCAGCAACAGCACTATTGCTGGCGCGACAACCGGTCAGCCTGTTTCTCCCGACGCGGCACTGCTTCCGTTAGAGCTTGAGCTGGCAGCCGCGTCGAGCGACGGTAACAGGATAGCTTCCGGCGACCCGCCCTGGCCAATCGCAATGCTCGCAGAACTGACGCACCGCTGCCCATTGCGTTGTCTCTATTGCTCAAATCCGATCGAGCTTACACGTCGGAGCGACGAGCTTCGAACGCAAGAGTGGCGAACTGTTTTCCAGCAAGCCGCGGATCTTGGTGTGCTGCAGGTCCACCTGTCGGGCGGCGAACCCGCGGCGCGGCAGGACCTAGCAGACATCGTGTCAGATGCCGCTGCTTCCGGGTTGTACACCAACTTGATAACCTCTGGCGTCGGGCTAAGTCCGGAGAAACTTGATGCTTGCGTCGACGCTGGGCTCGACCATGTCCAGCTATCCGTCCAAGCTGCCGATGAACCGACTGCGCGGTCTGTGAGCGGCTATTCGAATGCGATGCTGATCAAAAGAAGCGTCGCCGAAATGGTTGTCTCGCACGGTGTCCCGTTGACAATTAACGCAGTCGTTCATCGACTAAATCTTCATCAGGTTGAGGAGCTGATCGACCTAGCTCATGCATGGGGTGCAAGACGGATCGAAATCGCGCACACGCAATACCATGGGTGGGCGCTCACCAATCGGGTGACCCTCATGCCCTCCCTCGAACAGGTCATTGCTGCGACCGAGCAGGTTGAGCGCGCCAGAGCCGCCTTCGCGGGCGCAATGGTCATCGATTATGTCAAACCGGACCATTTTGCGCGGTATCCGAAAGCATGCATGGGGGGGTGGGGCCGTACCGCACTCAACGTAGCGCCCGACGGTAAAGTTCTTCCGTGCCACGCGGCAGAGACGATCCCTGGCCTTATCCCGACAAACGTGCGCGATCGAGATCTGGCTTGCATCTGGCGGCACAGTGCGGCGTTCGAGATGTTTCGCGGGACCGGCTGGATGAAGGAGCCGTGTCGTAGCTGTCCGCGAAAGGAGATCGATTTTGGGGGGTGCCGCTGTCAGGCGTATGCCCTGACAGGAAATGCCGCGGCGACCGATCCAACATGCGAAAAAGCGGATGGGCATACCGCCGTCCTTCAAAACGAATGGCATAGTCCACCACGCGAACCGACCCCTGTCTATCGCGGTGGCAATCCGAGAGCGTCGACTTAATCGGCAAGCCATTACTGGCAGCATTTTGGGCATGAGGTCATATGGACATCCGTGAGTCGACTTCAGCGCTGTCGTCGCCTGGATAACCTTCATCAGACATATGCGGTTTGTCGGATCAAGCGCAAGCGCCTATGCGGCTCCGACGCGACGGGCCAGCGCCGGGTCATCTGCTGTTGGGAGTCAGCCGGAAGACGCGTCCGCACCATCTCTGACCATCACCGTCGATCTCCTCGCTCTCATAACCGTTCAGGTTCGCGACAACCGACCGCCAGAATAAAAGAGCAGGCCGATTGTAATCCGCAACGGCGATTTCCCACACTGCGGGTCTGCCACGAACGATCTCCGTGGCTGCATGGGTGCCCAATCCAATGCGTCGATATTTGCGGAGCACAAAGAACTCCGCGATAGCTCTATCGGTGCCTCGCCCTGAGGCGGACCAGCTGTTGACGAACGCGAAACCAGCTAAGTGGCTGCGTGTCCGAAACAGCAGGGGCTCGCGCTCCGTTTGTTCCCAGTAGCTCTCAAGGTCCTTGTAGTGAAAGACACCGTTGTCATCCGTGTTACCGAACGGATCATCAGCTTCAGAAAATCCCGAGAAGTCATGCAGGTAGAGCTGCAAGAGGCGCTCCACAATTGGTCTGTCAGAAGGGGATGCCGGATAGACTGACGGCACAGAAGAACGAATTGACATCGCACTCACATTGCTCGCTGACGTCTCGATAGAAACATGGTGACTTTCCCTTGAGGGTATAACGCGTTGGTTGCGCATTGTCGGCTTTAAGGCGACAGCGTCTACTGAGGTGCTCAGATCACCTGACAGGTGCCGCTGGCTGTCCATCCGCCTCGTCTCACCACGCACGATGCGTCCCCAATCGCAGACACCGGGGTCTGCCAGGATAGCCGCATCAGCGCCAAGCCGCTGAGTTCCGCAAATGGGATCAAGCAGACACCCCCACCCTCACAGCCGCCGCATACCCTTGCGGTACACATAGCCTTTGGTGTGCCAGATGCCGGTCCTCATGCATTTGCGAAAGGCCGGCTCGCAGATCACGTCTTGGCAATGCTGAGCCAGCCGCCTGCCTTCGCATGTGTTGCGGCACAGGCGTTTGTATTTTGAGCAGCTCGGAGGCTGCATCAAGCCGCGTTTCGTGTTTTGCCCGTAGGCCGGCCCGCCGACAGCCATCACAAGCGCCGCGATCACAACGACAGTTTTCATGCTCATCTCCATTGCGTGTTCTCGCCCGGTCCGGCCGTGCCGCCGCCATCGCGCCCTGTCGCGTGATCATGGCAACGTCGGAGAATGTGCGCGTGCTGACGGCAACACCAAGACGGCGACGTGCGATCACGGCACAAGACTGATGCCTGTCCGCGTGCGCACTGATGTTGATTGTTTTGAATGTGCGGTTATTGCCCGACACCTCTCGCCTCACCGTCGTGGTGGGCCCCGCGAGACCGAACCGTTTGATCTTCTGCTGACCGATATTGTGATGCCGGAAATAGACGGCATCGAATTGGCCCGCCGCGCCAGTGATCCCGACCTGGACCTGAAAATCATGTTCATCACCGGCTTTGTCGGCGTCGCGCTCAACAAGGAAGGCCACGGCCCCGGCGACGCCCGCGTCCTCTCAAAACCGTTCCACTTGCGCGAATTGGTGGATAAGGATTGCGAACGAATTCGGTTGCTGCAAACGCGAGAGAAATGCGTTAACACTACTTCTCGCACAGAGAACTCTGAGATCTGACGGGTCGGAGGTGTCCAGTGAGAAAAGCTCTGCTTTTTATCGCAATAACTTTTTTGGGGTCGGGCGTAGCTCATGCCGAATGCGATATTGCTTATAAGAATGGATCCTTTGAGAGGATTGCCAGCCGTATTCCTTTTCAAATTGCGCGTGAAGCCTGTGTGAAAGCTTACGTTCGCCACTATAAACAGAAACGTGGTAAGGGCGATTCGAGCTTGTATCTTACATGTAGTTCACGTGCCAAGATCGCTTTCGTGCGACGCGGAAAGCTCTTTATTCGTAACGACATTGAAGTGTCAGGATGCTGATAACATACGTGATCTCCGCTCTCAGAGAGAGCGGAATCAACATGATCTGACATTTCCGATGTTGCCACAGGTTTTGAAACCTGGCGTGGATCTCGGCGTCGCGTACTGGGGCTTTCTTGGTCTGACGGGGGTGGGCGCAACAACCTTGGTCGGCCGTTTACACGTGTCACGGCCGAGCCGACGCAAGGTTGCAATGTCATCTTCAGTGAGATCGCGATTTCCGAAATCTCGACCTGTCGCGCGCTTCCAAGCGTTCTTCGATCGGGTGAGGAATTTTCCATCCGGTGATCCGCGATAGCAGCCTATCCTGATGAGTTCTCGTTGCGCCGCACGGGCCAGACGGTCGCGTTTCTGCAACTTCTCCTGCGCCGCTTTGGCCTTCGCCGCGGCTTCCTCCTGTCGACGCTTCTTTTCGTCCTCTTGGATGGCGCGCTTGCGAGCGTCATCGGTTGCTTTCGGCTTGGCTTGTTTTCGTTCTCGTTCGTCGAGCCTGTTCAGGCTCGCGATCTGTTGCTTGGCCAGCTGGTCCAGAAACGGGTGATCCCGCCCGTAGACCTTCCTCCACTCACGGAGCGCCGTCAGGGAGCCCAATTCGTTCGCCGCTATGAGTGCCTTCCTTGCCGGCGTCAGCCCTGCCATTTGGTGTGAGCGCAAAACCTCTGGACTGCATTTGGTAAGACAAAAAACGCCTGAGATGTTGCTTGCGACAATTGGGTTTTGCGGCTCCCAGCTGCCCGTGAGACCTGTGGTGGATTGGCTCGTCTTTTTTTGAACCTGCTTTACTGCCGCGAGAAAGTCTGCAGAGCCGTTCGCAAGAGCTTTAAGCATATGCCTGCCGAATGCGGTCGTGTCGACATCAGTGGCTTTTTCTCCTGGTAGATATTCCCAAGCGAGTTCGTTTGGACTCGCGGATTGGACCATAACCAATCCGCGCTTTGTAATTGGTTTCGCGAGTCCTCTGCTCGAAAAGCCCATATGAGGCCCTTGATGCTCCGGCGGGATAAGCGGGTTGATTCGACAGGCATCAACAATGAGCAAGACCGGCTGAAGCGTTTTGCGTTGCACATCTTCGACGAGTGCCCTGATGCTGATCGTTGTCGACCAGAAAAGCGCTTGCGCTCTATAGCGCACCGATTCAACGTCGGAGGGTAAGAAATGGCTCTCGCCGCCAGAACGGGCAACTCCGTGTCCAATGAGGTAGATCACCACTTTGGTTTTCTGGTCGATAGACTCTCGGAAGGCGCGCCAGTGCTCGATGAATTGACTCCATGTAAGCGAGCCCCCCGGCACGGTAGGATTTGTGACGGTAAACCCTTGGCGTCTGAGGGTCGCCGAAACGCGAGCCGCATTGCGACCCGGGACGTCAAGGCTTCGCCAGCCTGATTGATATTTGTCGATCCCGACAACAAAAGCAGCAAGTTTTTCCGCTCGTGCAGGAGCGCTCAATAACCACGGACTTAAAGCGAAAGTCATGGCTGCAACAGCGCATAGAACAAGTGTTTTCGATCTTGGCATCAGACTGCTCAAATAGACTTAGAAAACGCCAGGTTTGCGACGCCATTCATCCCATGTCATTGTTGGATCGCCATCTGGGAAACGACGCAACCGTCGCCGCAGTCCCGAACGCTTTTTCCGTGCGTTTTCACGCCATGCCGGGCCGCCGCCTAGGCCAGCGATATCGCGTCTTACGGCCCAGTACACCAATCCTGCGGTCGTGCGATCCACGCCCACGTCGAGCATCGCTTCGTAGAAGATGAGGTCCGCCACCTTACGGGGCACGTCCTGCCTCCAGTAGAGGTAGTCATGTAACACGGCTGGCTGCGCGTATCGCCCATCGGGACGAAGCCATGTCCAGAATGCTCTGGGTATGGAGGCGAAATCTGTGACGAACCCTTTCGGCACACTGACCGTCGGTAGATAGGCTTTCTTGCCTGACTTCGGCGTGTGTTCCCAGGTGAATGGCCGAAGAACGATGTACCAAGGGTCCGCAAAGCGTTGGTATTGTCCAACGCCGCGAACTCCCATTTCCCCTTTCGCAAGTTCGTCCAGCCAGGCTTCCGGGCTCGTGTGGCCACCCTGTTCAGTGCGCGGTGGTGCATGCGCTGGTTTGCTTGGTTCCGGCAGAGACCGGAGCGTTTCCGGTCCCCAACGGGTTGGAGAGTCAGCTAAGGCGAGTTCCAAACTAAGGATAGCCAGCAGCATGAAAGATAGTGCCGCAGTAAAGTAGCGCGACGGTCTTCGACCGTTCATCTAATGTGCCCTCTGATGTCGAATTAGAAGCGAACAAGCCGTCTCATCAATTCAGACACAATAGCCCAATCTCGACTGGTTGTGAACTTTCAGGAGATTGTTCATTCGTTCTGGCTGACATTGTTCATGCGCCCGAAACCGATGACCGCGCGCGGATCACCGCCTGGAGCAAACGTCGTAAGAATGGGTCACACAACTGGTGCAGTCTTGCCGCCAGACTGCTGAGACTCACGCGTGCGCGTAAGCGCCAACGTCTTACATGCTGGTAGCCGGACGAACCGCGAAGCTGGCGTTGCCGAGCCAGCAGCGGTCGAATCTGGCGCCCGTCGCCACGGGCTCATTCTGGTGTGCAATGTCAGCTCTCGTTAGCGGCGGATATATCGGGTCGGGCTCATCAGGCAGAGCAACGCTTGCGCCAGCTGGAAGCAGGCACGGGTCGCACGCGGCGTTCGCCATCGCGACGATGCAAGTACCGGCGCGTGTGAGCCCGCCGGTTCGCGTCGCGTGCGACCTGTTTCGTCAGGTCATTTCACCGTTATGGTAATGACCTCTGAGACGACAGGTTTGTCGTGGGGCACGTGCGACCAGTCACCGAGGACCAGCTGCAGGGTATGCTTGCCGGGTGCCAAGGTCAGCGTCGCTTCGGTCTGTCCCATGCCAAAGTGCTTGTGATTGTCGTCGGCCGGCAGCGGGTTGGTGAGCTCTTCAGCGCCGTCAGGACCTTTGCCCAACGGTGGGCGGTTAATCAGAACATGGTGATGGCCAGTGTTCTCTGCCTCGGTTCCGGCGGGGGCAATCCCCATGCCGCTGAGACCAAACTGAACCTTGAACGGGCTGGAGACGGTGTCGCCGTCCTTCAAGTTGATGAAATAGACTTTGGCATTCGCAGGGGCTTTGGATTCGCCGGCCTGCGCAATCGTCGGCAGAAGCAGCAAGGTTAGGGCGATCAGCAGCGTTCGCATGTGCGTTTCCTTATCTAGGCTTGACATTGGCGAGTGTTGGGCTCGTGTTTCTGGGAAACATCCCGGTTGGAAACACACGGTGGCGCGGATTTATTCGCATGTTCAGTCGAAAAAGTTCGGAGGCCCGTTTCCGCAGGGACCTCGCCCAGGTCTTCCCGAGGCTTTGGCGCTACTGCCTCACGTTGACGGCCAATCGCGCGGATGCCGATGATCTGGCCCAGGCTGCCTGCCTGCGCGCTCTGGAACGATGGGAGCAGTTCGAACCGGGTACGCGGATCGACCGATGGCTGTTCAGAATTGCGCAGAGGATCTGGCTGAACGAACTTCGGGCAGCTCGGATCCGACAGGGCGGAGGCATGGCCTCCGTCGATGAGCTTGATCTCATCGATGATCGCGCAGACGTTGAAATGAATATTTCAGCCCGTGAGGTGTTACGTCAGGTGATGCGTTTGCCGGAAGCCCAGCGGTCCGTTGTCCTATTGGTCTATGTCGAAGGGTATTCGTACAAGGAAGCTGCGGACATTATCGAGATTCCGATCGGGACTGTCATGAGCCGTCTGGCGGCCGCACGAAAGGCGCTGGCCAGGTCCGAAGATTCTGAGGCGAGCAAGAAGGCATGAATGAGCCCTTGGAATTCAGCGACGAGCAACTCACCGCCTATCTTGATGGCGAAGCCGATAGCGAATTGCGCCGCAGTATTGACGATGCGCGCACAAAAGACGCCAACCTGGAGCAGAGACTTCAACGCCTTGGGCTTGATGCGGACACCGTGAAAGCCGCGTTCGATAAACTGCTGGGCAACGCCCCGGCACCGCCGCAGGTGCTAACGGATGTCGCAGATGATGTGCGCAGTCCCGGCGGACTTGCAGCATTGAGACTGGCGGCGTGTGCCATCGGGTTTCTTCTCGTCGGAAGCCTGATCGGCTGGCAGATGTCATCCGCCCGGCATGACAACTGGCAAAGCGCTGCCGCGATTTATCATAAGCTCTACGTCACGCAGACCTTGGCGCACGTGAACGCCATGGACTCAAAGAGATCGGATGAGTTGCGTCGGGTTTCCGCGGCGCTGGGGCGCCCCATCGCGCTTAAGGGACTGACCGGCGCGAACAATCTCGAGTACAAGCGTGCGCAGATTCTTGGATATCGCGGGCGTCCTCTCATCCAACTGGCGTTTCTGACGGCGGATGGCGTGCCTGTCGCGTTGTGCATCATGGGGGCGCCGAGTTCTGATGCCAAAGAGATCCGGGCTGATCAGTTTGCAGGGCTCAACGCCGCGTCATGGATCAGGGACGGCTATGAGTTCTTGATCCTCGGAAACACCGACCCAGCCCGGCTGGTCAAGTTTGCGCACTATTTCGAGACACAGCTATAGGTCACGTCGGCTATGGGTGGGATGGTTCCAGCTCAATCTATTCCAGCTCAATCTGAAAGACGTGACGCCTGATCGCCCATGATATGCCAAGCGGCGGCCGGGCCGATGTTGTGAACCAGGGTTGAATGGATCTTGGAACGCGCGCCCCAACTGTTGTGTATGTGACCGCAAAGGACGTGGCTTGGCCGGGTCCTCTCGACACATGCCAAGATCGCCGCGCTGCCCTCGTGAGTTCCATCGCGCTGGGCGTCGCAATGCCCAAGGGGCGGCGTATGGCACACCAAGACTACGTCATGTGGGCACGCCGCCAGGAGTTGCCCGGCCTTGGCTTCACTGAGACCGGCATTCCAAGCCGCTTGATTCCGCTCGGGGACTTCACCGCCCAGTCCGAAAAAGGCAACCTCTCCGATTGTGATCGCAGAGCCGTGCAGATAGTGCCTGTTCGTGCGCGCTTCGGCGAACGCGGCAAGCTCGTCCGGGTCGTCATGATTTCCGTGAACCAGCACGACCGGCTTCGAGATTGCGCGTAGAATTGAGAACGTGTCCGACGCGCCAACCCCTTGCGTCGCAAAATCGCCCGCACCGATGACAACATCGGCATCGCGGCTTGCGTCGACGATGGCCCGCGCGGCGGCAGCATCGCGGTGAAGGTCTGAGAAGGCGAGGATCCTCATGAGTTTTGGCGCCCGAAACGCAACAGGAGGACTCCAAGCAGCGTCATCATGGTTGATGCAACTTTCGCCAGATTGAGTTTCTCATTGAGTGCAAAGACGCCGATCAAGAGGGCAAATACGATGGACGTTTCACGCAACGCCGTCACCAGAGCAATCGGGGCCTGGGTGAAGGCCCAAATCACAAGCGCGTAGGCGCCGAACGAGGCGCCGCCTCCCAACAGGCCCAACTGCAATCCATCTCGCCGAAGTCGTGAAAGAACACCGGGTGAGCGCACGGCCATAATCACCGCAAATACGATCGCGTTTCCGATCGCCAACCACCCATAGAACCCAAGAGCGGTACCGGCGACACGTGCCCCCAATCCATCGACGAGTGAGTAAGCGGCAATGAAACAACCTGTGCCGAGAGCCAGCTGCGTTGCCTTTGGATTGCGAAGGCCGTCCTGTCCTCTGACCAAGCCGAGGCTCACGATGCCCATAGCGATAATGCCAATCGCAGCCAACTCCATGTTCCCAAGAGGCACGCCAAGCGCGAAGACGGAAACTGCCGCGACGATCAGAGGCGCGCTGCCGCGTGCAAGAGGATAGACCTGCGTGAGATCACCGGTGCGATACGAACTCAAAAGGAACAGCTGATAGCCGACGTGCAAGGCAATACCACCAATCAACCACGGCAGGCTGGCGAGATCGGGTGCCGGGACAAACAACAGCACAGTCGCGGCGAACGGTGCGTGCCCGAGAACGACTGCCGCCATGCTGAGTTCTTTGTCCGCCCCACCTTTGACCATGGCGTTCCAAGCGGCATGCAGCAGGGCTGCCAAAAGCACAGCGAGAAAGACTGTCAGGGACACGATTTGCTCCACGAGTTATCCAGGCGATCAATAGCATAGCTGCCGCTGCCGATCTTCGGAATCGGCGCATAGCAGACCCCCACCACAACACCTGGATCCTACGCACGGCACGAGATGAAGCGGACACGCTCCGTCCAGTCGGCGCCTTCTGGTGCGCCCATATCGGAAGCCAAGCCCTACTCCGGGCCGAGAATGGCCTCGGCTTCGCGCCACAACCGGGTCACAAGCGCATCGGCCGGCTCTGTGCTTGCAAGTCGTGCTGCCTGTCCCGCCCATGCTTGCATGCGATCGATATCACCCGCTGCTGACGCTTCGTTCCGCATCGCCTGCGTCAGCGCGCGCTGGACGGGATATGGGGCCGGTTCCGGTATATCTTTCGCGTTCGCAGCCGTCGCATATGCCGTAGCGATACTGCGCCCCAAACGACCCGAGAACGCCCGTGTGGGCACGGTGTCCTCTGGTTGTGCGCCGGCGATGGCGTCCGCCCATGCCGGAGCGAGCTTGGCCTCCGGCGTCCTGAGGAGGCCAGTCCCGATTTGGACGCCCGACGCCCCCAGAATCATGGCGGCGGCAATGCCGCGCGCATCCGCGATCCCCCCTGTCGCAATGACCGGCACGTTATCTCCAACAGCATCAACAATCGCCGGCAGCAGCGCAAAAAGACCGACAAGTGCCGTGTCAGGTCGATCGCCGTCGAAGGAGCCACGATGTCCCCCGGCTTCCATGCCCTGCGCCACAATCACGTCGGCACCGGCCGCAACGGCCTCTTGCGCTTCGCCGACCGTCGTCACATTGGCAAACCAATGGATGCCGCGATCCTTCATCCGGCCAACGATGTCGGATGGGTAAACACCCATAATCGACGAGACGATCGCGGGCCCAACCTCGAGCATCGCCTCGCATTGTTCCGCGAAATCGATCAGTTGCGCATCGCCGGCTTCCGCACTGACCGGCGGTCCCCACTGGCCTAAAAACGCTCGCACACGCGCTTCGTGGTCAGCGTCGCGTGCCGGCGGCGGATCCGGGATCCAAAGATTGATCTGGAACCCGCCGTTGGTCTCTGAGCGTACATCCGCAGCCCATGCGCGGATGGCCTCAGGCGTCATCAGAAGCGCGCCGCACCCGCCCAGGCCGCCCGCCTTTGCAACGGCAATCGCGAGCGACCGCGGACACGCGCCAGCCATTGGGGCCATCAGGATCGGAATGCGCAGATCGAAACGCTCACAGAAGTTGCGCGCGCGTGCGCGTGGTGACTCAGAGCCAGACATCTCAGTGTTTCCCAAACCCATCAGATACGCGACAACGGCCGCAACCTCCGGCGATTCAAGATGGCTCGTCACGTGCGGTCAAGCAGCGATCGGTGACGGCCCAGTGCGGGCGCCCAGTGCAGGGGAACGGAAAGCGGACGGTCGGGCGGCTGTGTTGTGATCTACGTGGGTTTGGCGGGATGGTGGGACGGGGCTGCCGTTTAGTCGTGGCCGATTCTCCCGCTTGCTGAGGGCTGAGATGTGGAGGAGGCGCGCGTCGCAGCCATGACGTGTGCCAGCGTGGTGATGTCAGCTTCGACCACGATCGGACATCCCTTGTGCCGTGTGGAAGCTCACTTTTGACCCACTCCAGACTAAGCTGTGCCATCGGCTTTGCTGGCAGCGCGTCCGCTGACACCTATCGCCGTCATCGGCGGATCAATGCCCGCCGGATACGCCAGCGAAGAGCTGAAAAGCCAGGATCCCGATGCAGACGGTCGCGGAAAACAATCCCCACCATCGAAAGCGTCTGAGCAGTTCGTCTTCGTGATGTCCGCCCAACGCAAAAAGCGATAAGTTCACGAGCGTAAACACGCCCAACAAGATCAGGCTTGTGGCTTCAGCAAGCTGCACCAGCGGGAAAAGCAGAGCCAGGGCCAAAATGATGCCGGCTACTGTGATCGTTGCCCGGGACGGTGTGCGATGCGTCTCATCGACCTTGGCAAACCAGCGCGGAGCCAGACCTTCATTCGCCATCCCGTATAGCATCCTGCTGACCATGACGATCTGTATCAGGATGCCGTTCACCATCGCCACAGCCGCCATGACGGCAACTGACGCCCCCGGCAAGCCCGTTACCTGGTGAAACAGCTCTGCCATTGGAGCAGATGAAGTTGCGACTGCCTGCCGGTCGGGTGCCATAACAGCCACCACCGATAAGAGAACATAGATGCCGACGGACAGGCCAAGAGTCCAAAGGATCGCTCGTGACGCGGTCCACGCAGGATCAACGGTCTCCTCGGCCATATTGACAATATCCTCGAAGCCGATGAACGCAAAAAAGGCAATGACACTACCGGAAATCACGCCCGCCAGAATCGCGCCGTCGGCTGGAGGAACAAACGTCTGTGCAACAATTGAGATATCCGCAAGCAAGGGAAGCCCGGAGATTGCGATGACAGCCAACGTGCCAACCTCAAGTATAGTGATGGCGACGGCAAACCAGACACTCTCCCGAACCCCAAACCAGGCGATGCCGGTCAATACCGCGATCACAAAGATAACCAGAACGGCCTCGGGAACGGGAGCAATGGCGTGGACATAGCCCGCAAACGCCAAGGCAATCACCGCGCTTGAGATTGTACCGGTGGCGGCCACGCCGTATCCAACCAACGATCCCCACAAGGATCCCAGGCCGCGGTTCACATAGACCGCTTCGCCACCGGCACGCGGGAACACGCGTACTAGCAAGGCGTAGGAGATGCCCGTCGAGCAGGCGATAAGCCCCGCCAGTATGAACGCTAATGGGGCGTGGTCACCCGCAATTCTCAGTACTTCGCCGATCAGCGCGAAAATACCTGCTCCGACAATGACGCCCAGGCCATAGAAGATCAGCAACGGCAAGGTGATCGTTCGGCGGAGCCTGCTTGGGGGTATCTTGTCGTCCATGGAGCGTTTCTTTAGCTGCTATCTCAAGGATTTGGATCAAGCGGCAAACGGGTGTCCTGCTCTGTGGGGCAGTCGCGAGGTGCAATGCACCGTCTTGCCGCGTTCTCCGAGGGCCTGCTATCCGCATCTCGACCGCTTAAGATCTGACATGCATATGGCACGACAGAAAGGGAATTGGCTGCATGACGCTTCAGACGCTGTGTCACGGTCTCATCTGTCCCGGGCGCCAGCCAAGCAAACTGGCACAGGTTTAGGTGGGCAGAGACATGCACCGCCTTCGGCTTTGGAGCGTTAACGAAAAGTGGAATGGCAAGTGAAGGGAGCGAGCCGTTGATGCCGCATCCACTGGATGATCTCGCGCCACACGATTCCGTTGCTGAGATCCGTCACTGGCCCTTCGCGACACGCCTATGTTGCGATGCAATGGCAGCGATCGCGAAGCGCGGGCGTCATAGCCTGCTCCAAGGGTAGCCAGTCGACGCCCGCTCCCGAAGCATCGCATCATCACCGCACCCCGACGACCCACCCCCACCATTCAACCGTCCAGCGCGCCGGTCCGCGTCAGACTTTCCGGCCAATAATGACATCATAGAAAATGTCAGTCCCGTTGGAGCTGCGACGGTGGAAGTGTGAGCCGCGATAGATCTGTTTCAGATGATCCGACCGGATGAGTTCATCGATCCAGAGGCAGAGTTGGACACACTCCGGGTCGGGGTCGTGTGGCTTGACGTGAAAGATGAACCACCCGCCGGAAACCAAGATGTTGAAGCCCGTCTGGAAGCCGGCCAACGGGATGTGATTGCCCCAGCCCGTGGCTGACGCGACGGAGACAACGTTGAATTGTGTCGCATCGAAAGCGGCCTTGGTTTCGGCGCGCAGGTGGGTCAGGTCGTCGACATGATAACGGTCGTAGAGGCCGGCCCTGTCACGTTCCGCCGCCAGGCGCGCTTCGGGACAAATGTCAATGGCTTCCAGGTGGCCGACGTTCAGCGCATGGCGCAGCTCGTAGCCGAAGGCACCGCTGCCGGCGCCGAGTTCCAGCACGCGAAGGCCGGCGGGATCGACATGCGCCTGTGACCAGACGTTGGCAATGGCATCCGACATTTCTGTCGGCGTCCGGCACGCCAATGTATGGTAGAGCGCCACATCATACAGCCACGGCACACGGTACAGCGTAGCATAGTCATGGATGTTGAAGAGTTTGCGCTTGCCGTCGATGTCGGCGGAGAAGTACTCATCCGATTGCCGGCTTGTCTCAGGGGCTTGAAAGCGGACGTCATAGAGTTCTGGGATGTAGGCATAACGGCTCATGGGTCATCGGCCTTTGATTGGCTGTTGTGATCAAACTACGTGCGCGATGGTCTTTCGGCTCATTCCTCACGTGCGAGGTCCCGTCATTCAGCAGCATGTACACATCAACGTCAGTGACGGCGCTCGGGTCCTCAGGATCTCGCCGGACAACGCAAGGTTTTGAAGTCGATCACTATAGCAGTTCTCACAAGACGCTGCTGCTCTGCTCACTGGCTGGTGAGTGGACAAAGCGACCGCCAGCATGGTTGATGCGTCAGGCCGGGCATTACCTACCGGATTATCGGCGTACACGCGCCGAATCGGGTGGCATGCCGCGATCATGTTTGCCAACCTGCCGCAAATCGCGCGTGCGACCCGTCGGAATTGCGCTGCAGGTTAAACAAAACGGCGTCTTCCAACTGGCCACGAGGCCAACACCTCCCATAAAGTTACTCAGAGTGGTGAGCCGCGTGCCTACGGGCCGGCCAATGCGGTGTCTTGCGTCTTCATGTTCCGGCCCATCATCCGGACGGGCTTGTTTCAGAACTTGTTTCAGAAGCGGTCAGATCTACGGAGCGAACGACCTTGTATTCCTTGACTTGGACTTGCCCTGGCAGCGACGCGCAGAGCCTCGAGGTCACGGCCGGAGACAGCGTGACCGTCGGCCGAGACGAAACCTGCGATATCGTGTTCAACGACGACAAGGTCTCAAGGAAACATGCACAGATACAGGTCACAAAGACCGGCGTGGACGTCGAGGACTTATCCAGCAGTAACGGCACCTGGCTTTCGGGTAGTCGGATCAACCGGAGCGCCTGGCAGCCGGGCGTCGATTTGACAATAGGTGACTGCAGACTGGAGTTGGCGGACCTGAATGCGTCCCCCAATCCGAACCAGACCACCGTTATCCTGGATCAGGGGTCCATCAAGACCGTAGCCGCTCATCCC
>JBCCOV010000108.1:0-16781 GCA_039039985.1 Pseudomonadota bacterium
GCCACCACATGTCGGAGTATACGTTGGCTGCTGATGCGGCCGGCGAATGTGTGGAGGACGGGATGACGTCACGCTGGCGCTGGAAATGGGCGGAAAAGAGCAAGACCACGCAAATGTCGTCGGAGAAAGTGGATCAGCCGGTTGCTGCGCCCGAGGATACCGACGTCGCGCAGGCAAGTGACGCCGACGTCTCAGCATTCATCGCACAAATGACCGCAACGGCGCCGCGCATGACGGGGGACCGTGGCCGGCTTGTTTTTGCCATGGACGCGACCATGAGCCGTCAGCCGACCTGGGATATGGCGTTGGCGCTGCAAGGGGATATGTTCCGCGCCGTCAAAGATGTCGGCGGTCTTGATGTGCAATTGATCTACTTCAGGGGCGCCGGCGAGTGTCGTGCGTCCAAGTGGGTCAGTGATCCGGATGCCCTGGCGAAGCTGATGACGACGGTGCATGTTGCCGGCGGCCATACGCAGATCCGCAAAATTCTCTCGCACGCCCGTAAAGAGGCGGAAATCAAGCGGGTTCACGCGTTGGTCTATGTCGGAGATGCCGTGGAGGAGTCGGTTGACGATTTATGTGCGCGTGCCGGCGAACTTGCGTTACACGGCATGCCGGTGTTCCTCTTTCAGGAAGGCCGCGATGCGTCCGCGAGGACGGCATTCCGCGAAATTGCGCGTCTCACCGGCGGGGCGCACTGTACATTCGGCGCCGGGTCTGCTGATCAGCTCCGCGCCTTACTTTCGGCCGTTGCTGTATACGCAGCCGGCGGTCGGCCGGCTTTGGAGGATTTGGGGGCCAAAGGCGGGAGAGGTGCGCAGCTCTTGCTCGAGCAGATGCGGGAGCAACCGCGTTGAGCCGCTTCACGGTTCGTTATTTATAACTGCGAGAGACTGTGCCACGACCGACACGTGTACGAGGCTTTCCCTGCGTAGAGCATGACTTACTTCCTTCTCGGCCTGGTGGCCCTGGTCCTAATCTTGATCCTGATGCGTGGCTTTACCAGTGCTTCGGCAGCGGCATTGGCGCAGGTCGTGCGGCTTGTCGGCGGTATTCTTGCGCTCGCAATGGCGGTCGTCTTCTTGGTCCGCGGTGCGGTGGGCTATGCGCTGCCTCTCGGCATGCTGGGGCTCTGGCTACTAAGTCAGGCCGCCGGACAGATTGGTCGTGGAGGTGCGTCCGGTCGCGACGGGGCACGCTTGTCGTCGGTTGTCACCGACCACCTTGAAATGGAACTGGACCTGGATACCGGCGATATGCGCGGACGCGTGCGCAAGGGTATATTCGCTGGCAAATCCATTGAGATGATGGCGCCCGCGGAGCTTGCAATTCTTTGGCAGGACTGCCGATTTGCCGATCCCAAATCGGCGCAGCTCCTCGAAGCCTATCTGGATCGTGTGCACCCGACGTGGCGCGAGGATATGGCCCGCGCCGAGCAGGAAGCCGGTGCCGGCGGTCAAATGACCGTTGAAGAAGCCTATGACATTCTTGGTCTGAATGAAAACTGCTCGGTCGATGACATTCGCCGCGCGCATCGAGAATTGATGCTGAAGATGCACCCTGATCGTGGCGGGTCGAGTTATCTTGCGACGAAGATCAATCAGGCAAAGGATGTGCTGTTGACACACAAACGGTCCCGTGACGCGTGACCTCTGTCTGGGCTATACGTCTATTTTCCCGTGGCCGATGCTGCCAAGGGGCTTGTGTCAGAAGGGTTGCGCATGACGAACGTGGTGGTGGTCGGCGCCCAATGGGGCGACGAGGGCAAAGGAAAAATCGTTGATTGGCTGTCTGAGCGCGCCGACGTCGTCGTTCGTTTTCAAGGTGGGCACAACGCCGGGCATACGCTGGTCATCGGTGATCAAACCTATAAGCTCTCTCTCCTTCCGTCGGGAGTGGTGCGCCCGGATAAGCTGGCCGTGATTGGCAACGGCGTTGTCATCGACCCGTGGGCGTTGGCGGAAGAAATCGAACGGTTGCGTTCGCAGGGCGTCAAGATCGATGCGTCCAATCTTGCGATCGCAGACAATGCAACCTTGATCTTGCCATTGCACCGTGAACTCGACCAGATGCGCGAGGCTGCTGCGGGAACGGGGCGGATCGGCACAACCGGCCGTGGTATCGGGCCGGCCTATGAGGATAAGGTCGGCCGTCGCGCGATCCGCGCGCAGGATCTGAAGAACCTGACGACGCTCGGCCCCAAGGTGGAGCGGATTCTCGTTCACCACAACGCGTTGCGCCGCGGGCTTGGTCAACCGGAAGTCTCACACGCTGATCTGATGCAGGAGTTGGCGGAGATCGCGCCCAAGCTGCTGCCCTATGTTGCTGTGACATGGGAACAGCTCGACAATGCAAAGCGCGCCGGAAAGCGCATTTTGTTTGAGGGCGCGCAAGGGGCGATGCTCGATATCGACCATGGCACATATCCATTTGTGACATCGTCCAACACCATCGCTGCGCAGGCGGCTTTGGGCTCTGGAGTCGGCCCAGGTTCGATCGGCTACGTTCTGGGTATCGCAAAGGCCTACACAACGCGTGTCGGGGCAGGGCCGTTTCCAACCGAGCTCAAAAACGAGATCGGCGAGCGGCTCGGCGAACGGGGGCATGAGTTCGGAACGGTCACGGGGCGACAGCGGCGGTGCGGCTGGTTTGATGCGACGCTTGTCCGGCAAATGGTCCGTGTCAGCGGCATTGACGGCATCGCGTTGACTAAGCTCGATGTGCTCGATGGCTTTGAAGAGCTTCGCGTCTGTATCGGTTATGAGCTGGACGGCGAACGCTTTGACCGGCTTCCCGCCGGCCAGAACGCTCAGGCCCGTGTCGAGCCGGTTTACGAGACGCTTGAGGGATGGACGGCAACGACGCGCGGCGCGCGCACCTGGGCCGATCTACCCGCGCAGGCCGTCAAGTACGTGCGGCACGTCGAAGAGCTGATTGAGTGCCCTGTTGCACTGCTATCGACCAGCCCGGAACGGGACGATACGGTTTTGATGCGCGATCCGTTTGAGGACTAGATCGATCGCTGTCGGGTTGCAGTTGGTTGTGCGTGTCCGGTTTGACCTCACCGTAAAAGTCGAGCGGAACCGTGCCGTCGAGCCATCTCACCATCACCCGGTCCGGGTCGACCGGGCCTGGGAATACAAGCTGTCCAGCTGGTACAGGGACAAAGCCAAACCGACCAAAGTAACGCGGGTCGCCGACCAACAGAACAAAACGCGCCTCTGTCATTTCCGCCATTGTGATTGCGTGGCGGACCAAACGACTGCCGATGCGGTCGCCACGGCATGTCGGTCGGACTGCGATCGGCCCCAGCATCCTGCCGTGGTGTGGTCCGCACGTTACTGCGGTGAGGGCAACTGCGCCTAAGCAATGTTCTCCACGCTGCGCCAGGTACCAGGCGCTGTTGTGGGGACTGCAGGCCTCGCGAAGGCGCGACGAGGTGCGGGCAAACCGTCCGGGCCCGAACACGTCGGCGATTAGAGACAGGAGTGTGGTGGAGTCGCCAGGGGTTAGCGGCGCAACTTCGATATCGCGGGTCATGGTCACACTGGTGCTTTGAGGCAGATCATGCAGGTTCGCGTGGGTGCCAATCCGATGCCCCACCCGAATTCGAGGTCAAACGATGCGTAACCGTCGTCGTCGTTGCATGACTATGTTCCGTGTCTCAGCGTGACTGCGAACGCGAGGCAATGATGCCTGGAACGCCCTACTACATGCAATTATTGGTTTTGCAAAGGGTTACCAGTCCAATGACGGAAGTGCGCCGTCGCGGATCTCGGCCAGACGCCGCGGTACGCTGCGCGCAACGCCGGTTGGCAGGGCGTTGCACGGGAAAAATCCGTGTTCTGCGATCTCGTAGTTTGGTGCGGGCGGCGTCGGCTGCTGCCAAGCATCGATGATGTATAGAACGACGTGATCGCCGGGAAACGATGCAAAATTCGTATAGATTCCAAACAACCGAGGCAGGCTCTCGCAGACGACGCCGGCCTCCTCCTCCAGTTCGCGTTGAACCGAGGTGATGGCGGCTTCCGCCTTTTCGACCCCGCCTCCTGGAAAGTACCAGCCTTTCCGGTAGGTATGGCGGATCAACAGGACGCGATCCTGGTCGTCGATTACGACGCCGCGGACGCCGACTGTCAGTCCACGAGTCATCCGCCAGTACCATTGCAGCGCTTTTCGGGTCACCACGTCGCTTTTTACTCCGTATTTGCAACAAGTTGCGTGACAGAATGGCTGCGCCGATTTATGCGACAGTCTGTCACCACGGCATTGACGTGCCAGAACATGGAAAGACACGCGTTACGGGAAAGAGACAAGTCATGCGGGAGATATAGGCCAGGATGGCAACGCGACTTGCTCATCTAACGGATGTTCACCTCGGGCCGCTGCCGAAACTGCGGTTCTGGGACTGGAACGTCAAGCGCACCTTGGGGTATGCGAACTGGCGGCTGCGGCGGCACCGCGTACACCGGCCCGAAGTTGTGGATTTGCTGCTCGCGGATTTGCAGCGGCAAAGGGCTGACCATGTTCTCGTGAGTGGCGATCTCACGAATATCGGGTTACCGGAGGAGCATCGTGCGGCTGCGCGCTGGCTAGAGCGCCTCGGCCCGCCTGAGCATGTTTCCGTGGTTCCCGGTAACCATGACGTCTACACGCGACTGATCTCAGATCCCGGAATTCGGAGCTGGTACGCCTACTTTCATGTCGACACGGCGCGCGATGTTGCGTTTCCCTATGTTTACGATGTCGGGAACATCACGGTCATCGGTTTAAACTCGGCCGTGCTCACGATGCCAGGGAATGCGAGTGGTCGGATCGGACGCGCGCAATGCGAACGGCTTGCAGAAGCGTTGAAAGAGGCTGCGGATCGGCAGCAGTTTCGGCTTGTTATGCTTCATCATCCGCCGTTACCGGGTCTCACAAGCTCACGGCGTGCATTGCGCGATGCCGATGCGCTGATGGAGACGCTGGCTGAAGGGCCGGCCGACCTAGTCATTCACGGCCACAACCACCGGTTCATGCAAAACGCGATCGAGCTGGAAGATCGCAAAATCCCCGTGATTGGCGCCGCCTCGTGTTCGGTGCCTGCGCCGGGGCGGCACGAGGATGGTGCCAGCTATCATATTTATCATATCAGCGGCCACTCCGATGACGGCTGGCATGTTACGCTCGAAAGACGGGGCTTGGCTGCGGATGGTCGGGCCGTGGTACGGCTATCGGAGTTTGAGCTTGGCGGTGTCGCGCAGCGGCGTCTGGCGGAGGGTTAGCTCCACACTGGCAGGCGCACCGCGCTTGAATAAGCAATCGTCAAGTCGTGCCCGAAGATTATTAGGGCACGGCCGTGGCGGGCGTGTGCGATACTGATTTTCAAATCAAGCCGAACTATTGAACATTTCCGCTGTCTCCCCAGTCCGAGGGTTTGCGATGACGACTCGCAGAGCGCCAATTGACCGACTACCCCTATGGGTCATTCTCTTGACCTGCGCGACCATTGCCGCAATCGGCATGGGCATTCGACAAGGGATGGGGCTCTATCTCAAGCCGATCTCGCAAGATCTTGGCCTGGGGCGCGAGGTGTTTAGCCTCGCTATCGCCATTGCCAATATCGTTTGGGGGATTGCGGCGCCGTTCACCGGTGCTGTTTCTGACAAGTATGGCACCGGCCGGGTTGTGTTGTTTGGTGCGGTCTGTACCGCTGCCGGCATCCTGATGCTGTATGCAGCGGATTCGGCACCGTATCTCTTTCTATCCGGTATTCTCCTCGGTCTTGGGGTCGCCGGCGCCGGCATCAATGCCATGGTCGGCGCAGTCGGCCGTGCGGCGCCGCCCGATCAACGATCGGCAGCGATTGCGACGCTCGGGATCGGCAGCGGCATCGGCATGCTGATTGCGATACCATATACGCACTTGTTGATCGAAAACCTGGGCTGGCAAACAAGTCTGCTGTATCTGGCTGCGACCGCCGCGGCCATTTTGCCGCTTGTCTGGATGGTAAGCGGGCGACCCGTTCAAGCCGAAGCGGCAGCAAAGCCGCAAGCCATGGGGGATGCGCTGAAGGAGGCGTTTGCCCATCCGAGCTTCTGGCTTCTGAATGCTGGGTTCTTCGTCTGCGGCTTTCATGTGGTTTTCTACGCCACCCATTTGCCGGCCTATGTGTCCGACCTCGGAATGGGCGCCGAAGTCGCGGTTATCGGGTTGAGTGTTGTGGGTATCGGCAACCTCATTGGTACCTGGTTGGCCGGGCAATGGGGCAGGTCGCGCTCCAAGCGGATCGGGCTGAGCGTGATCTACCTGGCGCGGGCGGTCATCTTTCTCGGCTTTCTCTATCTGCCAATTACGCCGACGACGATTATTGCGTTGAGCTTCCTGCTCGGACTTTTCTGGCTCTCGACGATTCCACTCACCAGCGGTTTGGTCGCCACCTTCTATGGTCCGGTCTGGATGACCATGCTGTATGGCATCGTCTTTTTCTCGCATCAGGCCGGTTCATTCGCCGGAGCGTACATGGCCGGCTATCTGTTCGACATGACGAACTCCTATGACGCGATGTGGTGGATCTCAACTGGCCTCGGCGTGTTTGCGGCCTTGATCCATCTTCCGATCAATGAACGGCCAGTGCCGCGACTTGCCGCACAACCCAGTGCCGGTTAACGTCACAGCAGGACGGCTGCGCGGTGAATACAGCGCGCAGCTTACGGTCCGAAGGAGGCTTCAGGCGTTATGCCCATAGCTGTGCAAAGTGGATTGTTTGCTGTCGTTGGCGCACTGATTGCCGGTGCGCTCTATCTCGCGTGGTCACGAGGACCTGCGGTTATTGTGGATCTTTCGGGCGGACTGGCCGCGATTTTCTGCCTGTAGCCGGCCATTGTTGGTCCTGCTGAGCCGCCTAGCGGCAGCCGTTGCCCCATATCTCGCTTGTGGCCGTTGAATCCGTGGCCGCACCTCGCCTAAACCTCCAACGTTATTTGGGGCGCGACAAGAGGCGGGTGCATGACCGATCAGTCAGCGACAAGCGCGGCGAACATGGACGCCGAGACAAAACCTGAATCGCGGCCGGCCAGAGGCTGGCGGGCTCAGCTCGATCGCGTCATCTCATCGCCATTTTGCGAACGGTTCATCGTTGGTGTGATCGTGTTCAACGCTATCACCTTGGGTCTGGAGACGAGCCCGACGGTCATGTCGCTTTTTGGGGAAACGATTCTGTTTCTCGATAAAGTGGTTCTAGCAATCTTCGCCGTCGAGATCGCGCTCCGGATGATCGCAAAAGGGTGGGCGTTCTGGCGCGATCCCTGGAGCTTGTTCGACTTCACGATCGTCGCGATTTCGCTGATACCGCAGTCCGGTAATCTCTCGATCTTGCGCGCGTTGCGGATTGTGCGCGCCCTGCGCTTGATTTCGATGGTGCCGTCTATGCGTCGGGTGGTGAATTCGCTTCTGAAAGCCCTGCCCAGCATGGGGTCGATTATCATTCTCCTGGTGTTGATCAATTACGTCTTCGCGGTCATGGCGACCAAACTGTTCGGCAAGACGTTTCCCGAGTTCTTTGGAACAATCGGGGCGTCGCTATTCACGCTGTTCCAGATCATGACGCTGGAAGGTTGGGCGATGAATGTTGTGCGGCCGGTTATGGCCGAGCATCCGTTGGCCTGGACCCTGTTCCTGCCCTACATCATCATCGTTGTGTTCGCGGTATTGAACTTGTTCATCGGTATTGTCGTCGACGCCATGCAGCAGACTGCGAAGGAGCAGAGCGAGGCGGTCATCGAAGTGACGAAAACAGAGTATCACGCACTGATGTCTGAGATTTCGTCGTTGCGGCATGAGATCCGGGACCTGGCGCCAAACGCCGGCGATCGATCACCACGCGACGCACTTTGATCGTCACTTTCGTCACGCGTTGCTCAAGGCACTTTCGAGTTCATGAGAAAACAGAAATCAGTATTGCCTGGGGCTGGGCGTGCAATGCGTCGTGGGCGGATCGCAATTGTGAGCGTTCTGGCACTCCTTGCTGCACTAACGACACTCACGCTCTTGTTGCTCATTGAGGAATTCACGACCGCCTTGTCGCCGCCGTCCCCCGCGAGGGGCGCCGATCAGCCCGCAAACGCCATGGGCCGTGCGGTTGCGCCGCGTGGTAAGCTGCCGTTTGAGATCTCGGTCGATCCGCCCTGGCTGCGGGCGGTCGAGGACCGGCTGCTCAAGCGTATTGGCGTCGGATCGTGCCTGCATCAGCGCCATCCTCAACCAATCTGGAAGAACGTGATTGCAGCCAGGCCAGATCTGTTTTTGATGCTGGGTGACAACATTTACGGCGATATCCGGAACGACGACCCCATCGAGCTTGCACTCGCTTACCAAACGCAGGCCGACCATCCGGAATTGAAGGCGGCGCGCAAAGCCATGCCGTTTTTGGCAACCTGGGACGACCACGATTACGGCGAAAACGATGCCGGCGCAGGCTTTCGCTATCAGTCCGAAGCCGCGGCGTTCTTTCGGGCGTTTTGGCAGTTGCCCGAGGCAGAGAACGCCGATGGCGGGATTTATTACGCAAAGATGCTCGGTCCCGATACGCAACGTGTCCAACTCATCATGTTGGATACGCGCACGTTCCGATCGCCTCTCAGGAAGAAGACATCAAGCTTTCCGTACTGGGGCAAGTATGAGCCAGATCTCAGCCTATCGAAGACGCTCTTGGGGCGGACGCAGTGGGCTTGGCTGAGGGAGCAGCTGCAGCAGCCGGCGCAGCTCCGGCTGATCGTCTCCAGCATTCAAGTGCTTGCAGAAGGCCACGGTTGGGAGCGCTGGGGCAATCTACCTCTTGAGCGTGCCCGCCTGCGTGCACTGTTGCGCGAGACGGGAGCGCGCGGTGTGGTGCTTCTGTCGGGCGACCGGCACAGTGCAGCGATCTACAAGACGCCGCGCGATGGGCAAGCGGCACAACCGCATCTCGTTGAGTTGACGGCCAGTTCACTCAACCGGGCATTCGGACCGTCCAAGGATACGCGACTGCCGCCGCTGGTCAGTGAAATCTACTATCCGGAGAACTTCGGAGTGATCGATATCGACTGGGAGGCCCGCGCCCTGATGCTGTCGATCCGCGGCATCGATGGGCGATCCGTCGTGACCGAGCGTGTTTCCTTCGCAGACCTGGGCGTGCAGTGACGCAGACGTTGGGTATCAGCTCAGGGCGAGATACAGTCCCGTCGCATCATCAGACGTCTTCGCACGAGGATACTGGATGCAGGCCTCGTCGTCGGCCTCGATGCGGCGCAACTCGCTGAGCAGCTCTGGCAGCCCGCAGTCCGCGATCGCAGCCATAAGGCTGGCGTCGTCATAGCGCGAGAAGACGTCGATCAGCCGCATCAGGCCGTCGGTGGCAATCAGCGCGCGCGTACCGTTGGGCAGGTCGGTCTGGCCGTGGGCGACGAATGCGTCCGGTGGTTCAGTGATCGATAGCACGCCGTAGCCTCTGGGCTGGTTCATTCTGTCGCGGGCCGACTTCAGATCGGGTATCAAGGCGGTTCGCAACGGTTCGCCCGTGTGCTCAGGTGTGCGGGCGCGATGTTGGCGGATGACCGTTTCAAGCCATTGATCGCCCGCGTCATGCGCGTCTGTCCCGAACCGTAATGTCCCGTCTGCGGTCGTGGCAAGCATCGTACAATCGCCGACACTGAGGTATGTAATCCCGGTCGGTGAGCGACGTGCGATCAGAGCGGCAGCCGATGGGATCTCAAATGGTGCGGATGGTGGCCGGCTTTGCTGCCGGGAGAACGCATCGGCTGCGGCATGTGTGAGTTCGGTCAAGATGTCGCGGAGACACCGGTCGGCAGGCTGTTGCGCCGCGTGCCTCGTCAGCCAGTTATGGGCGAAGTCCGCGAGCCATTCCGCGTCAGAGCGTTGGCCGACCAGCGGGGTGTCAATAAGATCCGTCGCCCCGTCCAGGACCCACGCGAAATCCGCTGATCTGCCGGCGCGATCGTCATTTCCCGGCCCGGCACCGACGCTGAGCATGGAGAGCAGGTCGAAATCTGGTGTTGGGTTCATCTGTCACTCATCTTGACGGTGTGCGTGCGGCTGAGAAGCCACGCAAGCCTAATTGCTTGACGTTACAGCGCTGCTACAACGGCAGCGGCGCATTGCGGCCGATGGGGCGGCTGATGGGGTCGCGCGTGGAAAGGGCAGCATCGTGAAGGGGCGGGGGAGAACGCGGAAGTTGAACCTGGCCCTGCAAGGGGGCGGTGTGCACGGCGCTTTCACGTGGGGGGCGCTTGAGCGTCTGCTGCAGGACGAGGCCTTTGAGCTGGGCTGGATTTCGGGTGCCAGTGCGGGTGCCATAAATGCGGTCGCGGTTGCGCACGGTCTGGTTCATGGCGGCGAGAAGGCCGCCGTTGAGGCGCTGGGTGGGTTGTGGCACGCCGTCGAGCAGGCGCAGCTTCCCGACCTGGTCAAGCTCAACCCGTTCATGGTCGGTCTTATGCGTGCGGCGCCCGTATCGTCGATGGCCGGCATGTTGTCGCCCTATGAGTTTAATCCGCTTGGGTTTGATCCTTTCCGTCGTCTGCTCGAGGAGCACATCGACTTTGACGGCATCCGAGAGAAGGCGCCGTGTGAGCTTCTCATTTCTGCGACCAATGTCGAGACCGGCCGCGCGCGGATTTTTCGCCGCAGTGAGCTCACGGTTGATGTCGTGCTGGCGTCGGCCTGTCTGCCGTTGCTCCATCACGCTGTAACGATCGACGATGCGGCGTATTGGGACGGCGGCTTTTCCGCCAACCCCGCGTTGATGACGCTGGCAACGGACAGCCCTGTGCGCGACACGCTGCTCATTCAACTCAATCCAACCGTGAAGCGCGAGGTACCGCGGACGCCCGCAAAAATTTCCGACCGGGCCACGACCATCACGTTTAACCAGCCGCTGTTGCGCGATATCGATGAGATCATTCGAGCACAAAGGGAACGCGGGCGTTGGTTTGGGAGCGACAGCCGCCTGTCCAATATCAAGCGGCACCGCTTCCATCTGATCGAGGCCGGCCGGCACCTCTCTGGATTGCATTCGGACACGAAGGTCAAGGCGGACAAAGGTCTGCTGCGCTATCTCCACAACGCCGGCAGAGCGGAAGCGCAAAAGTGGCTCGAACGCGATGCGCCGAGTGTTGGGAAAAAATCGAGCGTGGATTTGAAGGCGAAGTATTGGGACGCGGTTTGAATCCGGCGTGGGGGGCGGCATGTGCTGCGAATTTCACGTATTCGACGCACGTGGTGCCGTATTAGAACAGGGCGTCAAGAATGAGCTGCGATGCAGATCGCGCGTCCCAGATTTTCAGAGAATTGTCGTCACTTACTGAAGCGATTTGCCGGTCGTTGGAGATAAAGGCAACGCCTTCGATTTCGGCTGTGTGGCCAGAAAACGTATGTAAATGTTTGCCGTCACTGCTCTGCCAGAACTTCACTAAGTTATCGCGACCGCCTGAGACGATCTGAGAGCCGTCGGATGACATAGCCAAGGCGTCGATGTGGTTGGTGCGAACGATCACGACGAAGCTTGATCATGTCGGCTGCGTTCGCGTGATGCGCAATCCAACACACGCGGTTGAAGCAGCGGCGATCGGGCCTCAGTTGACCATCAGCTGCCGCACGGTTGCAGCTTCGGCTAATCGGTCGAATCCGGCGTTGATGTCATCGAGTGTGACACGTTCGCTCATGATCCGATCCACCGGCAGCAAGCCCTGCTGATAAAGCGAGATGAACCGCGGAATATCGCGTTTAGGTACGCACGATCCCATGTAGCTGCCTTTCACCATGCGCTCTTCCGCGACCATCTGCGTGATCGGAATATCCAGGGTGTGCGAGGGGTGGGGCAAGCTTGCGGTCACCGTTGTTCCCCCGCGGCGCGTGGCCTTGTAGGCGAAATCCAGCGCTTTGGCGGAGCTTGCAAACTCGACTGCTGTGTGGACGCCGCCGCCGGAAATGTCCCGCACCTGCTCAAGCGCGTCGGGGTCGGCTGCGTTGACGGTATGGGTTGCACCAAGTTGTTTGGCGAGCGCGAGTTTGGAGTCGACCAGGTCAACGGCGATCACTTGGCTTGCGCCCGACATCTTGGCGGCAAGTAGACCCATCAGGCCGACGCCACCTAGGCCAACGATGGCAACCGAAGTGCCAGGTTGAATGCCTGCCGTGTTGATGACGGCGCCCGCACCCGTAATAACCGCACACCCGAATAGCGCGGCTTCCTCGTAACTCAGCGAGTCCTCGATCTTCACTACGGAGTGTTGCGACGTGACAGAGTACTCGGCGAAGGCTGATACACCGACGTGGTGCGAAACCGGGGCGCCGTTGCGCCTGATTTTGCGGTCGCCAGTAAACATAAGCGTGCCGGTGGCATTCGCCTGCGCACCCGGTTCGCAAAGGGCGGGGCGCCCTTCCGCACACGGGATGCAGGACCCGCAATTCGGAATGAAAATGAATATGACGCGGTCGCCAACTTTGAGATCGCGCACCGCCGGACCGACTTCGACAATCTCGCCGGCGCATTCGTGCCCCAGTACGAGAGGGAGCTGCCGTGGTCGGTCGCCGTTGATGACTGACAGATCGGAGTGACACAGGCCGGACGCACCGATCTTGACCAGCACCTCGCCTTCACCCGGCGGCAACAGTTCGATCTCGGTGACTTCCAGTGGCCGGGTCTGGGCATAAGGGCGGGGACGCTCCTGTTCGACCAAAACGGCCGCACGGCACTTCAACGACATATCAGCGTTTCCTCGGTCGCGTTGTCTCGCTTGTGTTCGCGATCACTGTAAGCGGGACGCGCAATGCGACCAAGAGGCTTCGTGCGGGCCGTGTTCGGCGAGACGGTGTGCACGCTCGGCCGTCCGTCTCGCCTGAGTTGCATTACTCCGCCTTTGTGGCTGCCGTCGTGAGGCCGTTGAGTGCACCGGTCATCGTCTGGAACACTTTGTCACGATCCGTGATGGCGTGGCGCGACTTGAGCGCGTCTGGAGCGGTATAGGTCAGAAACACTTTGCCGTCCTTGTCTTCCCAGGCGAGGGCCTTCATGGGGAGATCGAGGCCAATCGCACGGTTGGACTGCATCAGCGGCGTGCCAAGCTTCGGATTGCCGAAGATCAACAGTTGAGTTGGCGGCAGTTTTGCGCCGGCTTTCTTTGCGCCAGCGGCATGATCAACACGGGCGAACACGGTAATGCCCTTTGATTCCAAGATCTTGGTCAGACGATCGAGTGTGACGGCAACGGAGTGAGCGCTCGGTTTCGTGACCGTTATGCCCTCAGCAGATGCGGCCAGAGTCGTGACAAGAGTCGTGACAAGAAATGCGAACAACGTAACGACGATGCGCATGGGCAGTCTCCCTTTCATTACACGCGGAGTGGCGGGCACCGCTGGCCCAGCCGATGATCAAAAGCAAGATCTTTCTGGCAGATCGCGTGGATGCGCGTTTGTCCGAAATGATCTCACCCCAGAGTTTCTCAGATTGCGCTGAAACCATGCCCCATCCCATTCTGTCAGTCTTCCTGGCCGGGCACCCCACGTGACGATGTCATGGGGGGCGGCCAGATTGCGTAGAAGAATAGGCTATGGGCCGACGAAGTGCGTCTGCCTATGGCGAAAATGATTGAGGTGCGGACGTGACGCATCGTTGCTCTGAGCGTCCGTACTTAGGCAATTCTTCGTGATACTGCAGATCTCTCTCGCCCCACTTGCCCGATTCTGGCCACACCGCCGCGCTTCGAGGTCCGCCGAAACAATGAGGAGATTATACGTGATCCGAGTTTTGGCACTCATCGCCGCTTTCGTTTGCTGGACAGCAAGCGCGTTGGCCAACGATCCTGCGAATACGCTCGTTATTGAGCTGAAGCAGGGCAACGACATCAAGAAAGTGCTCATTGCGCTAAGACCGGACCTTGCCCCGAAACACGTCGCACGTGTGAAGCAGCTTGCCGGCGAAAAGTTCTATGACGGCATAGTTTTCCATCGGGTGATTCCCGGTTTCATGGCGCAATCGGGAGACCCGACGGGTACCGGGACAGGCGGTTCCAAGTACAAAGATCTTCCTGCCGAATTCACGAAAGAACCCTTTGGGCGCGGAACCGTTGGCGCAGCACGGACGGCGGATCCCAACAGTGCGAACAGCCAGTTCTTCATTTGTTTCGGCGACGGGTGCGGTCACCTGACTGGTCAGTACACGGTTTGGGGCAAAGTCGTCGAAGGTATGGAGTTCGTGGACAAGATCAAGCCGGGGGCGCCAGGAAGTGGTGTTGTGTCTGGTCCTGACCGGATTGAACGCGCATATATCCTCGCGAAGGCAAGCTGAGGCGGTTGCCAGTGGCGGCGATCCGTGATGGTTGCCATTGGCACGGCTTGGGCCAATCAAGGCACATGTATCTCAGCGCGAAACAATCGAACCGAGTGAACAGATGGCTGATATCAAAGATCCTGAAAACACCATCATAATGGATACGACAAAGGGTGAGGTCGTGATCGAACTCCGCCCCGACCTGGCGCCCAACCATGTGGCGCGGATCAAGCAGTTGGCGCGCGAGGAGTTCTACGACGGCATTGTGTTCCATCGCGTGATCGACGGCTTCATGGCCCAGGTCGGCTGCCCGAACGGCACAGGTACAGGTGGGTCGAGCCACCCGAATCTCGAGCAGGAGTTCAATAGTGAGCCGCACGTTCGCGGTGTCTGCTCGATGGCGCGCGCGGCCAGCCCGAACAGCGCCAACAGCCAGTTCTTTATTTGCTTTGATGAGGCGTCGTTCCTCGACAAGCAGTATACGGTTTGGGGCAAAGTGATCTCCGGAATGGAGAACGTAGACAAAATCAAACGCGGCGAACCCGTTCGCGATCCTGACAGCATCAAAACCATGCGTGTGGCGGCCGATACTCAGTAACTTCTAGCGCGGGAAAGACAGGCATGGTGATCCGTCTCGTTGCCGCGCTCTGTGGCGTCTGCGGGGCGGCGGGCGTTGCGACACTCGCGGCAGCAGCTCATGCTGCCGCGCCTGGTGAGGGTGCGCGCTTCAACCTATCCAATGCAGGCATCATGATGATGGTTCATGCGGCCAGCGCCCTTGCCGTACTGGCATGGTCCGACCGGCTTCATGCGCCAAGAGTCGGGAGCGGCGTGGCGGCTGGCATGGTGATTGGCGGCTTGCTGTTTGGTGGCGCTGTTGTGCTCCCGCAGCTTTTCGGCTTTGCGCTGTTCCCAATGGCCGCGCCAATCGGCGGATCACTCACCATTGCCAGCTGGATGTTGTTGGTCTTGCTGGCAATTATGGCCGGCAGGTCGCGCTCCGACAGGTGAGGCGTGCGGGTCCTGCGTCCGTTGACCGGTTGGGTCCCCGTTCAGCCATGCGTTGACATGGCATGGCGCCGGGCCGCAATGACCAGACATGAAGACCAGCGATTTCGACTTCCATCTGCCGGACGATCGCATTGCATTGCACCCAGTTGTGCCGCGCGATGCGGCGCGCCTCCTTGTCGTGCGACCGGATGCGACGCCGACACTTGAAGACCGCGTTGTCCGCGAACTTCCAGCTTTGCTGCAGGCTGGAGACGTTTTGGTTGTGAATGACACGCGCGTCATTCCGGCGGCGCTCACAGGTTTCAGAGTTCGCGGCACATCGCAGAGCCGTGTTCACGCCAATCTCGTGCGTCGCGTTGCTGCGGACAGCTGGCAGGCCTTTGTGCGGCCGGCCAAACGTCTGGCCGTCGGGGACGAGGTACGCTTTGGCGGTGCCGACACCGCTGCGGCCGAACCGGGCCTGGTTGCAACGTTGGAAGACAAGGCGAACGGAGGTCTGGTCACCTTGTCGTTCAACCAGGCCGGAGACGCCCTTGACGCGGCCGTTGCTGCCTGTGGTGCAATGCCGCTTCCGCCCTACATCGCAAACCGGCGCCCAGCAACCGATGCTGACAATCGCGACTATCAAACCGTTTTTGCGGAGCGGGATGGGGCCGTTGCCGCACCGACGGCGGCATTGCATTTCACACCGTCTTTGCTGGCCGCGCTTGAACAGCGGCGGATCAGACGTGTCGCCGTGACCTTGCATGTTGGTGCCGGTACGTTTCTACCGGTCAAGGCCGACGCGATTGCCGATCATCATATGCATGCGGAGTGGGGCGAGTTAACTGCGGAAACGGCAGCGCAACTCAATGCGGCGCGACAGGCGGGCGGTCGTATCGTGGCGGTGGGCACGACGGCGTTGCGGCTGTTGGAGACTGCCGCTGATGCCAACGGCACCATTCATCCATTTTCAGGCGAAACGGACATTTTCATTCGGCCTGGCCATCGCTTTCGCGGTGTTGATGTGTTGATGACCAACTTCCATCTGCCACGGTCTACGCTGTTTATGCTGGTTGCCGCGTTCAGTGGGCTGGACATGATGCGTAACGCCTATGCCCACGCGATCTCAGTTGGATATCGCTTCTATTCGTACGGAGATTCCTCCCTGCTGTTTCCTGCGCATGAGCTTAACGGGGATCTGGCCGGAGATCTGACATGAGCAGTGCGTTTGGCTTCGTCCTGGAGGCAACGGACGGTCGCGCTCGATCGGGGCAAGTCCTCACAAGCCGCGGTGCCGTCCGAACGCCGGCGTTTATGCCGGTTGGAACCGCGGCCACCGTGAAAGCGCTGTATCCGGGTCAGGTGAAAGACGCGGGTGCTGATATTTTGTTGGGTAACACCTACCATCTCATGCTGCGGCCGGGCGCTGAGCGTATTGCGCGGCTCGGCGGGTTGCATGCCTTCATGAAGTGGGATGGCC
>JBCCOV010000109.1:0-16672 GCA_039039985.1 Pseudomonadota bacterium
CTTTCACCACCCAAAAAGGTGACGCCGGGCCTTGTGCCCGGGGTCCACGTTTCAACGAACGCGAACGGTCGAGGAGCCCAACAGCGGCACAGCGAAAGCGGACGAACAGCGATGAGGCCACGCGGCGCGGCCCCGTAGCCAACCGACAATCGAGCGCACTGCACCCTGGATCCCGGTGACAAGCACCGGGATGACGCCCGTGGGTGTGGCTGATCGTGAGCAAGAATCTTTAATTTGCGCTGTTCGCACGCGAATCTTTCGTGGCGCTATCGCTCGCGACAAGCGCTCGCTACTTGAGCGCGGGTTAGCTATCGCGCACTGTTCCAGGCCGCGAACGCGGCCCGCCGCGTTGCGGCGCCCACGCGGAGGCCCGAGCGCAGCGAGGAACAGCCGTGAGCGAAAGCAAGCGAGAGCGAGGCGCATAAAATGCGGCACGTATTAAGCATCCCCGAGATCAGGGCGGGTCCAAAGCCCGTCGCGTGATCTCTCGTCGTCTGGAGCCCCTGGCGCAAGTCGGGCAACACTCGCTTGCAGGCCGCCAAGCGCAATGCCAGTGAGCTTTCGCGTTCGCCCGACATAGACGCGGTCGTCCCACGCACGGGGGCCGCGACTGCGAATGACACGGCCGATATCGCGATAGACGTTACGCGCAGCAGCGATCGCCCAGGCGGCCCGGCCAGGAAGTTGCGCGATACCACTAAGGGCGGACTCATAGTACTCGTCCGCCGTGTCAAGAAGCCGCTCCGCAAGCGGATAGAGCTGGGCTCGGTGCTGCGGATCGCCGATGTCCGCTGCCGTCAAACCAGCCTCCTGAAGCCACTCGGACGGCAGGTACACGCGCCCAACCTGCGCGTCAGGCACGATGTCGCGAGCAATGTTTGTGAGTTGAAAAGCAATGCCAAGATCGGAGGCGCGGTTCAGCGTCGGCCGGTCTCGCACGCCCATGACCATGGCCATCATGACGCCCACCACACCGGCGACGTGATAGCTGTAATCGAGCGTGTCATCGATGGTGTGATAGACGCGGCCATCGACGTCCATTTCAAAACCATCAAGCAGTTCATATGGGTGCTTATGCGGGATCTGGTGTTTGTCGACTACGTGTTGTAACGCCCGAAAGACCTCGTGGTCTGCACCTCCGGCCAGCGCTTGCGCTGTCGCCGATCGCAAGCGTTGCAGGCTTACTCTCGCCGCGTCCTGAGTGACGGCGGCCGCGTCATAGCCGAAGTCCTGACCATCGATCTCATCGTCGCAATGGCGACACCAAGCATACAGCATGTAAGCAGATGCCCGGGTCTCGCGATCAAACAGCCTTGCCGCAGTAGCAAAGCTCTTTGAGCCGCGCTCAATGCGAACGCGGCTGGCTTCGACGAGATCATTCATCGTTGAGCCCAATTCAATCGCTCAGCCCAATTCAACCGTTGCTTCGCCCCGGGCTGCACTGAAGTCCCACGCCTTCTGCGGTGGGATGACTTCAAGCGCCCGCCCAATCGGGATCGGCGGCCGTCCGAAGAACACCCGTGCCTTGTCTCTGAATGTGCTACGGCCCGCATAGAACCGTTGGATCAGACCTTCACTGAGCTTGTAGAACCGTGCCATCACCGCGACCCGCTCTGCCGGGCGGGCTCCAACGAACAGGAAGCGGTTGAGAAGCCTCATGAAACTCTGATTGTCCCATTCGTCTCGGGAGATCTTCTCTGTCAGCTGGGCGATTGCCGCCGACGTCAGCGTGGGCGCTGCTGCAATTTCGTCAGCGACGCGCACGGCATAGGGCAAACTGTAGCCTGTTGTTGCATGGAACAACCACGCCCGAAGTCCAACACGCGGAATCTCAGACCCGAGCGCCGACCAGTGCGCATCGATGTCTCCAGCCAGAGCAATCGGCAGTATGCCACGTTCCTCTCGCACGATACTGGCCACGTCCCAGCCTTTGGCCTCTGCATATGCAAGAACGCGCTGCTCCAAAGATGACGTCGAGAACTCCGAACCGTCGCTATAGTAGGTATCCTCGATAAGGATACGCGTCGGTGTCATGGGCAGGGTGTAGACGAAGCGATAGCCATCCAACTGGGGAACCGTCGCATCCATAATGACCGGCTCGCGCCGACCGTGCGGAGATCTGGTCTCCACTTCCAAGCCGTAAAACTTCTGAAATCCCAGTGCCAAAGGTTGTTCCCGCAGGGCCCCGCGCCCATCGATGACAAGCGGGCTGCGGAGCTGTTGACCGCTTTCCAGACCAACAGATTCCGGCGTAACCGTCACGACCGTCTGGTTCGTAAGGATGTCCAAACCCGGAACTGCGGCCACATGGGCAGCGAGATCGGGCGATACCATCGTTCGATAGCCCGTCGCCAACTCGCGTCCGAAGCCCGGAAAATCGACGCGTTGCGAGTCCCACCGATACGACATGAACGGGTCCATCCACGCCGCCTGCGACGGCGTCAGGTCCGTGGCATGGCACGACCATGTGTGGTTGCCACCGACGACCGGCCCGCGTTCGATCAAGGCGACCTTGAGGTTTGGCCGCAAAGCCGCAAGACGTAGCGCAATCAACATGTTGGCCAGGCCGCCGCCAACAAGAATGACGTCATAGGCCATATTCGGCGCTAACTGCGATTGCCCGACTGTCGGCATCATTCGCCCTTTGACTTTTGAGAGTCCGTCGGTGCGGACCCAACGCTTTGCTCGTAACGGTGGCGTTTGCCATTCCGATCGATCAGAACCGTTCCATCCTCGTCGCGCGCCACATCGCACGGCGTTGCGTTCACTTTACCTCCGCCCCCCGGAATATCCACGACATAGGTCGGCTGACAGAGCCCTGAGACATGGCCGCGTAACGAACGCACCAACTCCTGCCCGCGTGCGAGCGAGACCCGGAAATGCGATGTTCCCGGCGCCGGATCAAGGTGGTGGAGGTAGTAGGGTTTCACCCGATTGGCAACAAACGCCCGCATCAGCGCGACCAAAACGTCGCGATCATCATTGACGCCGCGGAGTAGAACCGTCTGTCCCACCAAACACACACCACTATCTGCGAGACGGGCCAATGCGGCTTGTGCGGCTGGGGTGAATTCGCGCGGATGATTGGCGTGAACAGCCACGTAGACGGCAAGATTACGCTCTCGGGGCCGCAGCGCAGCTATTCGATCCGGCGTCACATCATCTGGCGCAACGACGGGGACCCGTGTATGCCAACGCACAAACTGAACGTGCGGCACAGCGGCCAGCAAGTGCGAAATCTGCGCGATTCGGCGTGACGACATCACAAGAGGGTCGCCACCTGTGACGACAACTTCGCAAACTTCAGGCTGCTCCGCGATGTACTGAACAGCCCGCTTCAGTGCCGCCTCACTTAACGGCTGCCCGCGATCCGGCCCGACCATCTCCCGGCGAAAGCAAAAGCGACAATAGACCGGGCAGACACTCGCCGCCTTCAACAATACGCGGTCTGGATAGCGGTGCACGAGGCCCGGAACCGGGCTGTGAGCGTCATCCCCGATCGGATCGGCAGCCTCTGTCCGATGCGTTTCGAGTTCGTTCAGTGTCGGCAAGAACTGCGCCGCGATCGGATCAGTCTGCGGCGCGCCATCCATCAGCTGCGCCATATCCTCAGTCACGGACACAGCATAGCGCGTCGCAACACGTGCAAGATCCGCTAGCCCCTCGCCCGGCAGCAACTGCCGGTCAACCAGATCTTCGAGCGTTGTTAAGCGCTTGGCCAATGTCGGCGCCTCCTATCGCGGCCCTAACATGAGACGGCGGCTACAGATCGGACCCAAATGGGCCGTGCGGCGTCCACATAACCTGAGCAACACCTGGAGCGCCCGTGGCAAGCATGACAAGGCGGTCGAACCCAAGCGCACATCCGATTGCAGGTGGCATGATTTCAAGCGCCGCAAGAAACTCCTCATCGATCGGATAGCGATCGCCGTAAATCCGCTCGCGCTCTGCCATGGCGCGTTCAAACCTCATACGTTGCTCATTGGCATCTGTCAGTTCGACAAAGCCGTTTGCGACTTCAACGCCGCAAATGTAAAGCTCAGCGCGCTGCGCAAACCTGTGATCGTCCGGATCAAGGCACGCCAGCGCTGCCTCGCTTGCCGGATAGTGGGTCAGGAGCACGGGGCAATTTAAGCCAAGGTGCGGCTCGATTCTCTCGGTCAACACGCGAGAAAAGATATCAGACCACGTGTCATCATCAGCCACACGTATGCCGGCACGCATTGCAAGGTCGCCAAACTCTCCACGCGCTCCGCCACCCGAGAGATGAGCGTCGAGATCAATCTCGGCGAATTGTGCGAAGGCATCCGCTACGGTGACTCGGAGGACCGCACTCCTCGCCGAACAGATCGCTGGTCCATGCCGGAACTCTGATACGTTCGCTGCCTGCGCGGCCACCCGCACAATGGTTTCGCAGTCCACGAGCAAGCGATCGATAGATTCGTGCGCGCGATACCATTCCAGCATCGTGAACTCGGGCGCGTGCAGGCGACCCCGCTCCCGATTGCGGAAAACAGGCGCAAACGTAAACAGCGACGACTCACCCGCAGCCAAGAGCTTTTTGCAAGCGAACTCCGGCGACGTGTGGAGATAAGCCGCTGTGGCGCGTTCGTCGGGACGAATCACGTCGGTTTGAAAGGCGTGGATATGCGTTTCGTTGCCAGGTGAAACCTGCAGGCACGCCGTATCGACCTCGACAAAGCCCTGATTCTCGAACCAGACTCGTATCGCCCGCTTCATCTCGTTTCGCGCAAGCAATATCGGCCGCCGATCGCCATGGACGCTCGGGTGCCACCAATGCGACGTACCTGCACAATCCGCCATCAGAGTTTGCGAGTCTCCGTAGGTTCTCGGCGATTTGGCGCGGGCAGCCCTAGACAGCCCACGACGCCGATCGTCAGCAGGAACAGCGCGTCCCTGCTGACAAACGCGGTCGCCCGGTTGAACACAAGCCGATCAGGCACTAGAAGCCCAATAACTCCCGGCGCATCGCGCGCCATCCCCGGAATGAGGCGCACCGAGCGCCGCCATGGAGGACGACCTTGGCAAAGGTGATCGCAAGTTCAATCCGTAAAGGCAACGTTCTCGATGTCGACGGTCGATTGTGCGTGGTTTTGAAGGCAGAGAACATCCACCCAGGCAAGGGTACGCCTGTCACGCACCTGGAGATGCGCCGGATTGGCGACGGCGTCAAAATCACGGAACGGTATCGGACGACGGAACAAGTTGAGAAGGCGTTCATGGAGGAACGGACGCTGAACTACATTTATGAAGACGATGCGGCATACGTGTTCATGCATCCCGAAACATATGACCAGGTCGAGGTCCCTAAGGACATCGTGGGCGACATGTCGGTTTACTTGCAGGAGAATATGGGCTGCACGGTGCTGTTGCACGAAAACGTTCCGGTCTCGATCGAACTTCCAGCCCGTGTCACGGTCACAATCGCCGAAGCCGACCCGGTTGTTAAAGGCCAAACCGCATCATCGTCTTACAAGCCCGCTATCGCGGACAACGGCGTTAAGGTTATGGTGCCGCCATACATTGAGGCCGGTCAGCGTATTGTCGTCACGACGGCCGACGGTGAGTTCGTCGAGCGCGCAAAAGACTGAATCACAGATAGTTTCCGCTGTAGGTAGAATTGCTTCGCCAGCCCAATGCAGCCTGATGACAAGCAGCGCGGGCTTGGGGTAATCGCCAGACGGCACTTCAAGCGTAAACGAACTTTATCAAATGACTTTTCAACAACCGACCGACACGGACAGTCGGTCGCAATCTAGCCATCTCAATACTGGAAAACACTGAAGTTCATATTGAACGGAGCAATTTTCATGCGACTCTTACTGCTTGGCTTTTGTGTTCTCGCAACACTGGCGACCGCAGCGCACGCGGCAACGTTTACGATCGGCGGCACGACTATTTCGGTGCCGGACGACGAAGGCCGATGTGCTATTAACGGGTCGGATCCGGCAAGCCGCGCTTGGTTCGAGCAGGCCGCAAGAGCGCAGCAAGGTGTCGGCAATCAACTTAAGCTCATTGTCATCAAGTGTTCGGAACTGGGCATCGTTTCCGGAAGAGGCGGCCAGCTCAGCGAATGGACCATGGTTTACATGAGCCGCCGCAGCTTTCGCGTACCGCCGGGTACGCAGCATGACCGTTACTCCGGAGATTTCTGTCGCAGCATGCCAGGCTTCATCGCCAAGTCTGGCGAAAGCATTAAGAACAGAACATCGTCGGTTCTTAAAGAAGTCTACGGCCGCGATTTGCCAACGACATTCGACAAGCCGTTCCTTTACGAAGATAGTTGCTTCATGCCGCTGCGCAGCAAGCAGAGTGCAACCGCAACCGTCTACGGCATGTTCACTCCGATCGTCGCGTCAGACCGGCTGTTCTTCGTCAGCACGTACTCGTACAGCTCGTTGTCATTCCCGCACATGATGCGCCATTTGCAGCACTGGTCGCGCTTCGCACGGGGACAGGCGTCGTAGCAGAGCGCATCGTCTCCCGCATTCACGCAGTGCGATGGCGGCTGTCTATGTGCCGGCATGCATGCGTTTGGCCTCGTCGTGGACTTTCGGCAAACGCCACCACGGCGCATTCGGAACGGCGTGATGCTCGTGATGATACCCGAAATGAAAACACGTCAGCAGTGACATCCACCACGAATAGTTATTGCTTCTCGAACGGTGACGATCGTCGAATGCAGGATCACCCGGCTTGTGCGGCAAGTACGTACCGAATGTAAACAGCTGAATGGACGAAACGATTGCCGGTATGGACCAAAAGGTCAGGACGTTAAGCAATGGCGCGCCAAGCAGCAGCACGTAAGCCCAAACACCAACCGCAATGACGATAATCTCTCGGCCTGAAAAGTACTCGCTGAAAAACTTCCAATACCACGGCCAAAATGCGTGGGGCTCGTGATCATGAAAATCCGGATCTTCAGCCGTCCCCGCATGGCGGTGATGCAAGTGGTGCTTCTTGTTCATGAAGTCGAACGAAAAACCGGCGTAGAGAAAGAGACAGAGCTGGCCGACCGCGCGGTTCCAGGCGGGCCGTAACGGCACCAGCGATCCGTGCATGCAATCGTGGGCGACAATAAACAGGCCGACGTACAGCCAAGTCAGCAGCGCCATCAGAACAAGACCAAGGGGCGCCGTTGCCCAGCTCCACGAAAAGAAGAAGATCGCCCCGATATGGGTGGCCAGCCAGCCGCCGATGATCATGCCGGCCAGTGTCAGCCCAACGACGGCTTGATGTCGATTGTCTTTCGCCACGGCCTCAGCCGTTCCAGAACCACTAGACGCTTCAGCTGCCGTCATATCAGGTCACCTCAACTTCGAAGATGCCGAAGCCTGACTATACCGTGCGACGCACAAAGATGCGCGCGACAATCAGCCCTGCGATACCACTTCCAAACAGGACCATCCAAAACGGCAAGACCACCGCAACTGGTTCACCGCGATGGAAAATCGCGGCGTAGGCCTCGATCGCCCATGTCGTCGGCGTGGCCCAACCAACGTCCTGAATGCCCTGCGGCATAAGATACCGCGGCACCATGCTGCCACCGACGGCCGCAAGCACGACAATCCCCATCTGCCCAAGCGTATGAGCCTGTTGGCGCGTGCGACACATCGAGACAAACGCGAGCGCCAATCCGGATGCCGCGATCGCCGTCGCGAACGACGTGGCCAGCCATACGGCCATGTGGGCGGGTAACGCGACCCCAAATCCCAACCATGCGACGACGAAAATGATCGTTGCCTGAACAAGCCCTTGCAGGACGAGGAACAGAAACTTGCCGTCGACAATAATCCCGGGCCCACCTGGGCTCGTCACCAGGCGATCGAGCAGTCCGCTTTCGCGCTCTTCCAGCAGACTGAGGGCGCCGGTGAGTGAGGAAAACAGGAGAAACATGATCGTCACAGCGCCGGCATAGTACGTGACTGCGATCGGCGTGTTCCGCGCCGACACCGCATTGCGGGTTTCGAGAACGCGATCGATGCTGAGCTGCGTGTCATTGGTCTCCGGCGGAACGCGCGCCCGCCCCATGGCCGTTAGTCCACGTGCAACACGCGCGCGCTGCTCCGGGCTGAACGGCGCAATCCGCTTGTCGATCTGATCAGCAACGCTGCGGATTGCGGCTTCGGGAATGGCGGAAAAGAAGGCCTCCTGCAGGACGCCTTCGACAATCGACGATGCGATGCTCCGTGCAGGATCAACGATGATCGCGATGGGCGCCGCACCGGACTGGCTGATGTCATCCAGCGGCCGGGCATCCTTTCGGATCATGATGCCCACATCGACGGCTCCGCTGCGGACCCACCCGACCACGTCGTCGGTCGACACGCTGTCCACGCCGGCCTCAAGGCCAATGCGGATCAGGCGACGATCCGCGAGCAAGCGATCGACCAGCCGCTCGGATTGCGGGCTCTTCAGTTCATCGATAACGGCAACGCGAATATCCAGATCTCCACCCGACGCTGCGGAGAAAATCACGGCAAAAATCAAAAACACAAGCGGCGGCAGAATGAATGCCATGGCCAGGCCGGCGCGATCTCGAATCAGGGTCAACGCCATGGCGCGGAAGATTGCCAATCGCATCAGGCCGCCTCAGCTTGCGCGTGCGATATCTCAACCCTGAGCAAGGCTTCCAAACCCGGTTGACGCACCCCCACGCGCTCGACAAGGCTGCCGACGGGGCCGGTTGAGCCGAGCAGAACTCCAAGGCTCTCAGGCGCACCATCGATCAAACCTGTCCAGGTCCGGCCACCATCGCCTGGTGTAAGACGCGCGCGCTCCAGCTCATGCACAGCCTCGCGCAACAGCGGATCGCCAACCGCGGCCGGCTTCAGGATCAGCTTGATCTCCTTTGCGGTACCAAATTGCGCAGCAACAAGGTCACGGACCGGGCCGAGACTGCGCAAGCGTCCGGCAACCAGAATGGCCACCCGGTCAGCCAGCGCGTCGGCTTCATCCATATCGTGGGTTGTCAGAAGGATCGTCAGGCCGTCTTTCTTGAGATCGCGCAGCAGGTCGACGAGCCCCTGCTTGGATGCTGCATCGAGGCCGGCCGTCGGCTCATCGAGGATCAACAGCTGCGGGCTGTGAACCAGGCCGGCTGCGATGTTGATTCGGCGCCGCATACCACCCGACAGAGCTGCGACGAGGTCGCGTGCCCGATCACCCAGTTCGACGCGTTCCAGCAACAGATCGGCGCGCTGGCGTGCGGTTCGTGCAGACAACCCCATCAAACGGCCGAAGGTCACCAGGTTCTCCCGCGCGGTCAGACGTTCGAAAAGCGCGATTTGCTGCGGCACAATCCCAACGGCACGTCGCGCATCCGACTGTCGTGCCGGATCGCGCCCTGCAATCTGAACGCGGCCAGACCGCCGGTGCATACGGCCACAGATCGTCTTAATCAATGTGGACTTCCCGGCGCCGTTTGGCCCGAGCAACACGAGGATCTCGCCCAGACTGGCCGACAACGAGACGTTCTGCAGAGCCTTGCGACCGGCGTAAGACACACTCACATCATCGATTTCGAGAAACGCGTCGGCCGCAGCACCGTCTCTCACATTGCCCTCGCCGCTCACGCGTCCCCCTTTGCCGCCGCAAGCGGACGGACCAAGGTGGATGCCAAACTGCGAATGTAGTCTGCAAGCGCAGACTGCCCATGGCCGCGATCGTCCAGGAGCTGCAGACCCTGCTCAAGATGGCGCCGCGCCCACGCCTCGCCTTCGGCGCGGCCGAGGACAGTTGCAATCGTCGGTTTGCCGGCATCGGCGTGAACATCTTTGCCCGTCTGGCTTGCCGTGCCGAAGGCATCGAGCAGATCGTCGTAACCCTGAAACGCGAGGCCGATGGCCATGCCGATCGTCCAAAAATCGCGACCGGCAACCGCCGCAGGTGAACTGATGGTCGCGCCGAGGCCAAGAGCGGCAGCAAACAGGGCGCCTGTCTTGCCGTGGTGGACCTGCTCAAGATCAGCCAGTCCTCCCGAGCGGTCCGGCCGCAAATCCCGGAACTGTCCGCCACACAACCCGTTCGGGCCAATGGCCTCACACAAGAGCGCGACAGCGTCCGCCCGGCGCTCAGCCGGCACGTCCGCCAACCGAGACAGAACCTGATACCCTGCGTTCATTAACGAAATGGCCGCCAGAATTGCAGTTGCATCTCCATACGCACGGTGCGTCGTCGGTTTGCCGCGTCGCAGCGTCGCGTTATCCATTGCCGGCAGATCATCGAGCACGAGCGATGCGGCATGAACCATTTCCACGGCGGCGGCCGTTTTGACAGCCGTATCCCAGGGCCCATCAAAAAGATCGGACGTAAGGACAAGAAGAATACTGCGCACCCGTTTGGCGGGCCCAAGCAGGCCATGGCGCATTGCAGCCGACAATTGAAGCGGCTCCACCTCGGGCGGCACAATCCGCGACAGCGCGTCATTCACCGCCGCCCGGATGTCATCAGGCCGGTTCCCGGAGTTCGCGCCGTCATATGAACTGCACGGCGATCCGAACGGCGCTCTCGCGGTCATCGACTTGCCCCTTAGCTCTCACCCACCGATGGTTCGCATAATGCTGCAGGCTCAGCAAATTATGGTTCTGTCAGCGCGATCCTATCGGTACTACGCAGCAATTGCTCTATGGTGCCGATCGCGCACTGCAACATTGGTGCAGAAATGATCCGCCTAATCTAAGGTAACGCGTTCTGCTTAGGCGCCGGACCCCAAACATGTCAGACATCAAACGACGCAAAGACCAGCATCTCGACATCGTATTGACCGGCGACGTAGGCCCCTCGACTGACGTGTCGCCGTTCTCGGCATTCACCTTCGTTCATGAGGCCATGCCGGAACTTTCGTTGAACGAAATCGATATCTCGGCCGAGTTCTTGTCGAAACCTCTTCGGGCGCCGCTACTCATTTCCTCCATGACGGGGGGGCCGACGCGGGCCGAAGCCATCAACACCGCCCTCGCGACAGCAGCTGAGGCCATCGGTGTCGCATTTGCTGTCGGCTCACAGCGGATTGCAATCGAGGCCAGCGGCGACGCCGGCTTGGGGAAAAGACTGCGACAACTTGCTCCGACAATCCCACTGCTTGCGAACGTCGGCGCGGCGCAAATCGCCGAGTGGCCCGATCCGACAATCGCATTGCGCGCCGTCGACATGATCGAAGCCGACGCCCTGATCGTCCATTTCAATCCCTTGCAGGAAGCCGTGCAGCACGGCGGCGACACCGACTGGCGCAATATCAGGTCGCGGCTCGCCGCAGTTGCAAAAGCGTCGCCGGTACCGCTGGTTGCCAAAGAAGTCGGCTGCGGCATTTCTGGAGAAACGGCCCGAACACTCGTGGACCTTGGTATCGGCGTCATCGATGTCGCTGGTCGCGGCGGAACAAGCTGGGCTGCGGTGGAAGCCCGCAGATCGCAGGACCTGCAACACGCCCAGATTGCAGAGGCATTTCGCGACTGGGGAATCCCAACGCCCGAGTCGATTTTGGCTGTGCGCGCCGCGTGTCCGGATGTCCCAATCATCGCGTCGGGCGGAATCCGCGACGGGATCGACGCGGCCAAAGCAATCCGACTGGGTGCGAACATCGTTGGTCAAGCAGCACACTTACTCGAAGCCGCACTGGACGGACCAGAAGCCGTTGCACGCACGTTACAATCAACGATCGCGCAAATTCGCATCGCCTGTTTCTGCACGGGCAGTCGCTCTCTGGCGGATCTTAGGCGCGCTCCGTTGTCGGCAAATCTCGGGGAGCATACGAGGCTATGATGGATGACGCCGGACTGGACGAGCGCCACCAAACGACAGCAAACCCTGGCGGCGCGTCGACAGCAATCGTGATCGGCGGCGGCTTCGGCGGCATTGCGGCGGCTTTACGCCTGCGCGCCAAAGGCTATGCGGTTACTGTGATCGATCGGGCAGAGCGCCTTGGTGGGCGAGCACAGGTGTTCGAGCGTGACGGCTTCCGCCACGATGCAGGGCCGACTGTGATCACCGCACCATTTCTGTTCGATGAACTGTTCGAGCTGTTCGGCAAAAAACGCGAGGACTATGTCGCATTCGAACCGTTGTCACCGTGGTATCGATTCTACTACCAGGACGGCACAACCTTTGATTACGGCGGAACCGTCGAAGATACCCTTGCCGAAATCGCCCGCTTCGAACCGCGCGATGTCGACGGCTACAAGCGGATGCTGGCCCATTCCGAAAAGCTGTTCAACGCCGGTTTCACGGAGCTGGCAGACCAGCCGTTCCACAGCCTCGGGACAATGCTCAAGCAAGTCCCACGCCTGACAACTCTGCGCGCGGACCGAACGGTCTGGCAACTTGTGTCAAAGTATCTGCGCCACCCGAAACTGCGTGAGGCGTTCGCCATTCAGCCGCTTCTGGTCGGCGGGAGCCCATTCGATACGACGAGCATCTACGGCCTGATCCACTACCTGGAGCGGAGATGGGGTGTCTTCTTCGCCATGGGTGGAACCGGCGCCCTTGTCGATGCGTTTTCAAAGCTGATGCAGGAAGAAGGCATTGACGTACGCCTGTCGACAACCGTGCGCGAGATCACATTGGATGAGCGACGTGCGACCGGCGTCATCCTAGAGACCGGCGAGACACTCAGCGCCGACATCGTTGTCTCGAATGCCGACCCTATGCATCTCTATCGCAAGATGGTGCCCGAAACGGCCCTGAGTTTGCCGACCCGGACCAAACGCAACTCGCGGCTGTCGATGGGTCTGTACGTGCTCTACTTCGGCACCCGCCGCCAGTACCCCGATGTGGCCCACCATACCATTTGGCTTGGGCCGCGGTTCAAAGACCTGCTCAGCGATATCTTCAACCGGAAGAAACTCTCGAACGACTTTTCGCTCTATCTGCATCGACCCACGGCAACCGATCCGAGTTTCGCCCCGGATGGCTGCGATTCATTTTACGTGCTTTGCCCGGTTCCTAATCTCAACGGCGGTTTGGACTGGGCTGAGGAAGGCCCAGCGCTGCGAGACCGTATTGTCGATGCACTGGATGGATCGCTTCTGCCTGGGTTGCGCGAATCCATCACCAGCGACTTCTTCATGACGCCGGCGGATTTCGAAACGGACTATTTGAGCTATGCCGGGGCCGGTTTCTCCATTGCGCCGTACTTCACGCAATCGGCGTGGTTCCGCTTCCACAACAAATCGGAATCCATCGATAATCTTTATCTCGTCGGCGCCGGCACACATCCGGGCGCAGGACTTCCGGGCGTTGTGTGTTCGGCGAAGGTCATTGAAAAACTTGTGCCGCAGGTGGCGACAAACAGTTAAAGCGCCAAACATAAAGGGCGTGGGACGGGTACTTGCCAACCAGCGGCAATATCCGGCGCCCTACTTTGCTTTATCGTCTGCCGGTTTTTGAAAGCGCTTGCGCAACTCTTCGCACTGGTCCGGACGGACAGCGCGTTCCGTGAAGATGACAAGGTCAACGGCAGGTGTGCCGTCAGGCGCCTTCGGCACATACGCAGCCGGGTCTGTCACATCGTCTTGGACTTCCGCCTGCGCAATCGTCAGCGTCGTTGTCTCGGGCTCCCTGCGGGACAAGTGCCAAGGCACGCCGCGATCAGATCGCACATGCCCGTTCCCGGAAATCAGAACGGCGCCGGCACGTGTCTTACGCGCGGTCAAGAGCGCGTCAGCCAAATGGGCGTCACGATAACGCTGCGCAATCGACATCCCGCCGAATGCCGTACTTGGCATGAGGTTGCAGTGGCTTTCGGCAAGTTCTTTGCGCAGCGCAGCCTCCAGTCGATCCGGCAGCGGCACTGCGACGCCCAGCCTGTCCCGATCTTGCGCTGGAACACCATCCAGCCCCCGCCGAGCGACAGCCCGCATGGCATCACGCGCAACATCACCGGCCAAAATCGGCAGCTTGCGCCGGAGCGCCACATCCGCAATCGGCTGATACTCCGACCACTGTGGCCACCCGCTCTTACCCCAGTTGATTGCCGGGCCCAGTCCGCTTGCCGTCGCATCGGGCAGCGCAAGATAAGTTGCGAGCGCATCGGCTTGCGTTGAACGGATTTGCTCGAACACAACCGACAGCTTGCGCCCCTCGGATGCGAAATCGAGCAGGCAAGCCTGGATCTGATGATGGATCGGATTGTCGTGAATTTCACCGAGTAGAAGATAGTCCGTACTTCGCATAAGTTGCACAAGCACGCGGCCACTCGCGACACGCTCGTTAATGCGCGGCGCCCATACGGTTCCGATCAAAGGGTGGCGCTTTGCCTTCGGCGCGGTCACCATGGCTGGTACAAACACCCTGCAAAGCTGATCGATCAGCTCTGCACCAACCGCTGATTTGGCCGCATGCGCCCGAGCGCCCACCAAGGCTGCGACCAGTACAACAAAGCAGGCTAGTCCCAGGCGTGTCTTGACCAAAGCCGCTCTCCTACTTGCCCGACCTGCTCGCCACCGAGGTGGCTACTTCTGGCTACGCATCATCTCCACGAACCGATCGAAGAGATAATGGCTGTCTTGCGGGCCCGGGCTCGCCTCAGGGTGATATTGTACCGAAAAAGCCGGTTTGGACTTGAGCCGGATGCCGCAGTTCGACGCGTCGAATAGCGACACATGGGTTTCTTCGACGCTATCGGGGAGGGAGTCGCGGCTGACGGCGAAACCGTGGTTCATCGACGTGATCTCGACCTTGCCGGTGGCCTTGTCTTTGACCGGATGATTGGCGCCGTGGTGGCCTTGATGCATCTTTTCGGTCTTGGCGCCAGCCGCCAATGCCATCATCTGGTGTCCCAGGCAGATCCCGAACATCGGGATGCCCTTATCGAGAAGCTTTTGGATCTCCGGAACGGCATAGGCGCCTGTCGCAGCAGGATCACCTGGCCCGTTGGACAGAAATACACCATCGGGATTGCGCGCGAGTATATCGTCACACGTAGCTGTCGCAGGCACGACAGTCACGCGACACCCAGCACTCACCAAACACCGGAGAATGTTGCGCTTCAAGCCATAGTCAATGGCGACAACGTGCAGGGCATCCGCTGCGTCACTATCACGAAAACCGTCGTCCCAAGCCCAGCGCATCTGGTTCCAGGTGTAGCTTTGCCCGGTTGTTACGTCCGGAACCAAGTCCATGCCATCCAGGCCGGGCCAAGCCGCTGCTTCAGCGCGCAACGCTGCACTGTCGAAGGATGCCGCCGGATCATGAGCAATCACGGCATTGGGCATGCCTTGTTCACGGATGTAGGCCGTCAGCGCACGCGTATCGACACCTGAAATCCCGACGATGCCGCGCTGCTTGAGCCAGGCGTCCAAATGCGCTGCGGCGCGATAGTTGGATGGCGATGTCACGTCCGCACGCAGGACACATCCGCGCACGCCCGAGCGCGCCGCGAGATTGGACGTTTCCGTGTCCTCATCATTCGTTCCGACATTTCCGACGTGCGGAAATGTGAACGTCACGATCTGGCCCGCGTAGCTCGGGTCGGTAAGGATTTCCTGATACCCGGTCATCGCGGTGTTGAAACAGACCTCGCCAACGGCCTGACCGACCGCCCCGAGACCAAAACCTTCAATCTCCGTCCCGTCGGCTAAAATCAATCGCGCGGTTGTCGGCCGCGTGGTCCAGGGCGCGGCCGCATTGGCCGCATTGTTTGCACCGGTCGTGCCACTATGTGGCGTCTGCGACATGGTCTGCTCTCCATGGAAACGGTCGCACAAGGTCCTGCCTGACATTGACAAGACCCGGCCCGACGCGCGGCGGACGTTAAGAGAAGGCCCCACAACGGTCAACGCGTGGATATCAGCCGGCATATGCAGGTAAGATGAACACCGGCAGGTCGGCAGAATGCCGCCATCACGCTATGATACAGTTCCAGCCGGAACACAGGAGGACGGAAACATGCGCGACGAGATCAACGCTGCTGTTAAAGCGGCGATGAAAGCCGGCGAAAAGTCCCGGCTGACGACCCTGCGCATGATCACCGCGGCGATCAAAGACCGCGACATTGCGGCGCGCGTGGACGCCAACGGTAAGCAGACCGGCATCGAGCAGGTCGGCGATGACGAAATCCTTCAGCTCTTGCAAAAAATGATCAAGCAGAGGCGCGAGTCCATCGCGACCTACGAAACCGCCGGTCGGAAAGACCTTGTCGCACAGGAGCAAGCCGAAATCGGCATCATCGAAGCCTTCTTGCCGAAACAAATGACGGAGGAGGAAGTGAAGGCCGCCGTGGCTGAAGCCGTCGCCGAGATCAAGCCAGACGGCATGAAGGACATGGGCAAGGTCATGGGCGTCCTGAAATCGCGATACACCGGCCGGATGGACTTCGCCAAAGCCAGCGCTGCGGTTAAGGCCGCAATCAGCTGATTTGTCGCCGCAGGCCCTCGCGAACCAGGGCGGCGGCAATCGCTGTGGATAGTGGTGATGGCCAGTCTCGACAGCCGCACCACGCGCACCTTCGACGGCGAATCACTTACGTGTAGCGGTCTGTCATCAACCTGGTCATGCGTTGAACTGGGCAGTGCTGGGCATGCGATTTCCGCCGGACATCCTTGATGAGATTCGTGCACGACTGCCCGTCAGCGCTGTCGTTTCGCGGAAGGTGCCGCTTAAGAAGCAGGGCCGGGAACTTGCCGGTCTTTCTCCGTTCAAAACCGAGAAAACA
>JBCCOV010000110.1:0-16524 GCA_039039985.1 Pseudomonadota bacterium
GCCTGGGAACCGTGCTCGCAGTATAGCCCGCGCTCGAGCCGCGAGCCTGCGAGCGTGCGAACAGCGCAATTTAAAGACTTTTCGCTCACGGGCTGTTCCGGCCTGCGGCCGGACCCTCCGCGAGGGCGGCGCAACGCGCCGGGCCGCAGTCGCGGCCTGGGAACCGTGCTCGCAGTATAGCCCGCGCTCGAGCCGCGAGCCTGCGAGCGTGCGAACAGCGCAATTTAAAGACGTGAATCTGATTTGGCGCGACAAGCTCTAGGTACGTCTCTTGAGGTTCAATGCCAGGCAATCTGCCAGGCGTAGCTCGCGAACCGCCCAGGCAAGATCAGCTGCATGATTTGGCGACGATTGTTGCTGTACGCTTTGGGGGCTCGGCCGCCATGCGCGGCCAGCGCCCAGGCAGCTTGCGACCCACTGTGCCGCGATGGAACTGAGACCTCTCATTGACCGTATCGGCCCAGGTTGTATGGGCGCGCCTGTGGACCCATCACAATCACCGAACGGGCCAAAGCCGCCCACGGACGATCATACGGCACGCTTGACTTCGCCCCCCGAAAACCGTATGTCCCCGCCCCTGACGGCGGAGTAGCTCAGCTGGTTAGAGCAGCGGAATCATAATCCGCGTGTCGGGGGTTCAAGTCCCTCCTCCGCTACCAACTGAAGTACCGAAACCAAGTCATCGTTGTCGGCGCCGCTCTCAGAGCCATCCATAGCAATTTTGAGGATACCGGCCAGGTCGCCATGCAGAGCGATACGCAGGTCATCTCCAGCCTCGTTGGGCGTCAGTACAATCTTCTCGATTAATGAGCGAAGTAGCCCAATCGCTTCCTGACTTTGCTCAGGGTCCTGGAAGGTTGCCACTAGGCGCGACACCTCTTCGCGATAACGATGCGCCATATTCGGATGGATCAGCACGGGCGGTGTGTCGGCGGTTTCGATCAGGCGTTCCAGTTCGGCGTAGCGGGCTTCAACCGCATCCAGCTCCTCTTTGAGGGTCTGGTTGGCGAACCCATCAATTGCCGCCTTGACGATGCGCTTTTTGGCACCGTCGAGACGCGAAAGTTCAGCCTCGTATGACTTCACTTGAGTCAGCTTGCGGGCACGCAACTCATTCATTCTGCGCGCATACTCGCGGCAGAACTCCTCACAAAGCTCCGGGTCCATCAAGTGCTTTTGGAGAGCAACAAGAACCAGACCCTCTAACCTATCCTGAGCAATCTTGAGCGTATTGGAACAGGTGCCCTTGTTCTTGATCGTGGCGCAGCCGTAGCGAACGTGATTGGCCTTCGAATAGCTGCCCCCACAGGCTCCACATTTCAGGAGGCCGGACAGCAGATATTTGGGTCGCTTCGCCTTGCCAAAGTCGGACGCCTTCTTGACAGGCAGGGCCCCTTGGCGCTGCTTGACCTTGTCCCACAGATCCTGGTCGACAAGGCGCAGCTCAGGCACTGGCGTTCTGATCCAATCTTCTTCAGGATTAAAGCGCGGAACGCGCTTGCCGATCTCAGGGTCCTTTATGAACTTCTGGCGGTTCCAAACGAGAACGCCGATATAGATCTCATTGTTCAGGATGCCGATACCACGACGCCGATTGCCGTTGATCGAGCTTTGTGTCCAGCCTAGATCTTTGGGTCCTGGTACGCCTTCCTCGTTGAGACTTTTTGCAATTGCGCGGGGCGACAGGCCGCTGGCGTAGTCCTCGTAGACACGCCTGATGACTGCGGCTTGCGCATCATTGATCTTGCGCTCGCCCCGCAGCGGCTCGCCTTTGGCATCGAACTTTTTCACAACATCATAGCCGTAGGGCAGGCTCCCGCCGGATAAGCCCTTCTCGATCTTACCGGGCATACCGCGATGCACTTTCATCGCCAGGTCTTTGAGGAAGAGAGCGTTCATCGTGCCTTTCAGGCCGATATGCAGGTTGGAGACCTCGCCCTCACCAAGCGTGAAGAGTTCGACTCCGGCAAATTGCAGGCGCTTATAGATCCCGGCGATGTCTTCCTGATCGCGGGAAAGTCGATCGAGGGCTTCCGAGAGAACCAGATCAAGTCTGCCGTCGGCGGCATCCAGCATGAGCTGCTGGATGCCAGGACGCATCATGCTGGCGCCGGAGATAGCATGATCGGTGTAACAGTTCACGATCTGCCAGCCTTCCCGCTGCGCCTTCTCCTGACAGAGCCGAATCTGATCCTCGATGGAGGAATCGCTCTGAAGGTCGGAGGAGTATCGCGCGTAGATGGCAGCTTTGGTCATGGCAAATCTCTTAGTTGTCGTTGGCAGCCTCCAGCTCCTTCAGGAGCGCCTGAAAATCATCTTCTGCAGCCCGACGAGCCAGAGCTTTGACCAACGCAACGATTGCGCGGTTGGCACCACCCTGCTTCGGCGTAACCGCTTCAGACTTCTGTCGCTTCCTGCTCAGCTTTTGCTGCAAGACTGTATCTCCAGTTATACCAATCCGAACCAGAACAAGCAAGAAATACAACAAGTTATAACGTGCGCCGCTGGACAACATCCTTGCCTTCAGAGGCACATTAGACGGACGCCGTGTGTGTGATGGGAGGAAGTCCCAACGAGTTCTTTTGCGAAGCGGAAGTTTCATCTTATCACGACCGTAGCGGTGGTTTTCGGCGCCTGCCCGTCGCTAGAGCTCATCAAGGCCGTACAGACGGCTGCGGTGTCATACCTCCGACCAGCGGGAGCGGGGTTGACACGATGAGCAGACGGCTTGCGGCATGATGGAAGGCTCAAGACGGAGGTGGCGAGAGCCGCACGATACGGAGGTGGTTTTTGGTGGGTCCCAGAGCGATGGCTTGGCTGATCCCGCCGTCAAGTATCTCTGTTCATCGCGGTACGCGTCAGGGATGACAGCCCGGAGGGCCGAGACAAGCAAAGCGCAGGCTCGGCTTCAGCAACAGCCCGACCCGACCAGCAGGAGGGAGACGCTAAAACTCAGCCCTTGGAGTTGAAGCGATGATCGATCTGCAGAGTTTGCGGTCATCGCTTGCGCTTCGAGCAGGCCCATCCGAGACAGACGGGCAACGTTCGCTCCACGCTCTTTAGCTGAGTTACTGCATTCGACACCTTCGGGCCATTGCGGTTATTGGGGCGTGGCACGTGACGATGCCGTCTCGTCGACGCGTCTTCCTACGACGATACATCGTACGTTGCGGTCTCGGCCACGCGCCGGTGGAATGGTTGCTGAGTGCACCGAGGCCCGAATGCCGTTCCCCACCAGTCATCTCAAGCAGTTCAGCGACCGTGGCATCACCCTTCGCAGCTAGCTTGCAACCGATGAATCCGAGCTTGTTGCCAACGCCCACCACGGACCACATGTGTATTACTGTTTGTCGGCAGTTCGCGGACAAATAGGGTTGCTGATGTTTGGGGTTAGAGCGGCGGCAGGCGAACCTTTTGACCGACAAGCACATCGCGCGTTTTTGGGGCAAAGCATCGGGCGCACGCGCCGGCGAGCCGGCGTGGCATCCGCTCGCCTATCACAACCTCGATGTGGCCGCCGTTGCGGATCGATTGTTAGCCTGCGATCCACTTCGCCTCGCGCGGATTGCTGCGTGCCTCGATACGGAACCTGATAACGCACGGCGGTTTGTGGTTGCGCTAATTGCGATGCACGACGTGGGAAAGTTCTCCCCGTACTTTCAGGCCAAAAGCGAAGAGACTTGGCCCGAGACGCTTGGGCAGCTGGACATGTCGTTTCGACATCCGCCTGTGGGTCTTCGCCACGATGCGGACGGGTTTGCGCTGGCCGACCACCTGTCGCTACTGAATCTCATGGCACCGGCAACCGCGAACTGGAGTTGGGGCGACATCCGCGACATCTGGGCGGCTGTAGCAGGCCATCACGGCAAGCCGGTCAGCGAGGATGACGCGAAACTCGATGCTTTCGAGGAACGCCCCCTTTGCCTTGCGGCCGCGCGCGAATTTTGCAGGGACGTACGTGCGCTATCTGATCCGCTGACTCCCATCGCGCGCCCCAACCTACAATCGCTTGCCGTTCTGACGTGGCATATTGCCAGCGTGACCGTTGTCGCCGACTGGATCGGATCGAACCGCGCGTGGTTTCCCTACCAAGTGCCCAAACTCCCGGTCGCGCACTATTGGGCGGCGATCCGGACCAATGCAAGAGACGCCGTCGCGCATGCCAATGTGATCGCAGCCACGCCGCACAGTGTTGCCACGCCACAGCGGTTGCTGCCCGAGATCGCCGACCGACTAAGTCCGCTTCAGCAACTTGTTGCAGACATCGACCTGCCCGACGGGCCGTCGCTGACGCTGATTGAAGATGTGACCGGTGCGGGCAAGACCGAAGCGGCGGTGCTGCTCGCCGCTCGCGTGATGGCAAAGGGCCGCGCCGACGGCCTCTATTTCGCACTGCCGACCATGGCAACGGCGAATGCCATGTATGATCGCCTCCGTGATGTCTATCAGCGCCTCTATGGCGAGGGGGAACGACCGTCGTTGGTCCTGGCGCACGGTAAACGCACACTGAACGAGGCGTTCACCGACAGCATCCTCGACCAGCGGAACGCACCCGCAGATGACCCGACCGATCAGGAGGAGAGCGCTGCGACCTGCGCCGCCTGGATTGCGGATGACCGTCGCAAGTCTTTGTTGGCCCAGGTCGGCGTTGGCACGATCGACCAGGCATTGCTCAGTGTATTGCCGGCCAAACACCAGTCGATGCGCTTATGGGGGCTTGCCGGCAAGATCCTGATCCTCGATGAGATCCACAGCTTCGATGCATACATGAGCCGCGAGATCGAGGCGCTGTTGACGTTCCACGCAGCGCTCGGCGGCTCTGCGATACTGCTATCGGCGACGATGCCCGAGGCGCAACGCCGAGCGCTTGGTGATGCTTTTCGCAAGGGGCTAGCCAACGATGGAAACCTGACACGTACACCGGACGCTCCAAGCGACTATCCGCTCATGACCGTCGTGACCGCAGAGACATCGACGGCTCATCCGGTCAAAACCCGCGAAGACCGCCATCGCGCGCTTCCCGTGCGCCGTATTCCCGATTTCGATACAGCCGTCGATGAGGTTGTTCGGCAAGCGGAGGCAGGTGCGTCGGTGGCTTGGATCCGGAATGCGGTCGACGATGCCTGCGATGCCGTCGCCGCGCTGGAAGCAAAGGGCATCATGACGGTGCTGCTGCATGCACGGTTCGCAATGGGGGACCGGCTGGACATTGAGGCGGAGGTTAAGGCGCGGCTTGGTCGCGATGGCACAGTCAAGGATCGCGAGGGCTATGTTGTCGTGGGCACCCAAATTCTCGAGCAATCGTTGGACTATGATGTCGATACAATGGTCGTCGACCTCGCACCAATCGATCTCATTATTCAACGCGCGGGCCGTCTCTGGCGGCATATGGATCGCAAGCGGGAGGAGAGGCCGCGCGCAGAACCGGAGTTGCTTGTGCTGTCACCTGATCCTGGCGTCGTCGATGATGCGCGCTGGTATCATCAGATTTCGGATCGCGCACCCTACGTCTACGATCACCACGGTATCGTCTGGCGCAGCGCCGACGTTCTGTTCGATGCCGGCGAGATCGTGACGCCTGGCGGCGTTCGCGCACTGGTCGAACGCGTCTACGGGCCCGGGGCCATGGACGACATTCCAGAGCCGTTGATCCGCGCGGCGAACGAGGCGGAGGTCAAGCGCGGTGCGGCACGCGCGTTCGCAAAAGCGCAACTCCTCAATCTCGGCGCGGGCTATGGCGGTGAGGCTGCAATCTGGAGCAACGATCAAATCGTGGCGACCCGGCTCGGCGAACCCGTCACCACATTTCGGCTGGCCAAGCGAGACGGCGACCAGGTGGTGCCGTGGTATCTCGACGACGTCGCGATGCGAGCGTGGGCGTTATCCGAAGTCAGCATCGCACGCCGCCGGGCCGATGGTGTACCGCGCGGCGACCACGCAATGGCTGCGATGATCGAAGCGGCCAAGGCTGATTGGCCGACGTGGGAGCGGGAGATGCCGGTGCTGGTGCTGGAGCCGGACGAGGTAACCTGGCGTGGCGAGGTTGAGCTGGATCGGGAAGCGAAGACGGTGCTATACGATACCGTACGAGGCTTGCGCTTTGCGGAAGCTTAACGTGTTCCCCGCACGCACAGGCTGCTCTTTCTTCAGCTTCCTAAGAGCTGTGATCACTCCTGAGATCGCCAAAAGCAGAAAATCATAACCGAGGGTAGTTTTATTAGTTTAGTTGATAATTCCACAGCCGATAATTTTAATGCAGTTGATAACATTTATTACGACTCTGATAATCGCCAATTGTTGACTCAGCCGTGGGGGTGTGCCACCAAAAATCGCGAGCGATCTCTCGCCCGCAGCATGCATTGCTCCCAATGAAACTCGCCAGCAGCATCGCAGCAAAGTTGGCGAACCAACGGAGCCGCACGCGATTACCAAAACAGAGGGCAGTTGTTACCACCGCCCGTGAAGGTATGCTTTGCCTAGCAGTCCCGCGTTGGCAGAGCCAGACGCATCCATCACAAAAGTAATGCTGCTGCGCAGAGATGCTCAGCACTCAAACGTGGCTTGGTTTGATGTAAACCTGGGCCGGATTGCCGAGATTGCAACTGGCAAAAGGTTTCCCGGTATTGTGGCGGCGAATCTCAATGATCTGCCACCGTCGGATCAGTACGCATCACCGTGCCAGCTTGCAGTCTTAGAAGATGCGGTGATAACCGCCTGCCGTGCTCTTGAGGCCGCGGAGGGATTCATCAGCAATGAATGTAACTAAATTTTTACTGAACAGTGCGGGGCGCAAGTCCCGCAGGACCTCGTGTTCAAAATACTTGAGAGTGAAATTCATGCCCGAGCACTTTTCGTTGCTCGCACGGGCGTGGATACCTGTTGCCCTGTCTGACGGGCGGCGGGTGTTCGTGCGGCCGTGTGAGATCGCACAGCCCTACGAGGGCAACCCCATCCTCCGCATCGCAACTGGACGACCGGATTGCGATATCGCACTGATCGAGTTCCTGATCGGTTTGCTCGCGATTTCCATGGACGGTCTGGATAAGCGCAACTGGGCAACGCGATTCCACGCGCCACCGTCCCGCGATGAACTTGCGGCCGCGTTCGAGCCACTTGCCCCTGCGATGATCCTCGACGGTGACGGGCCTCGCTTTTTTCAAGACCGTGAGCCGCTCGACGGCAGCCCAAGCCCAGTCTCGGGTTTGCTGGTTGACGCGCCCGGCACAAGTACGCTCAAGGACAACGCCGATCACTTCGTTAAGCGTGGCCGCACGAACACCCTCTCGCGGACTGGCGCCGCAATCGCGCTGCTCACATTACAGACCCAAGCGCCATCAGGCGGAGCCGGCCACCGCACGTCGCTGCGTGGGGGCGGACCGCTAACAACGCTCGTGTTGCCCGGGCTGCCCGACAAGTCTCTGCCAACACTTTGGCAGCGGTTATGGGCAAACACGCCGGAGGGCCTCCATGCCGAACCGGGCGACTACGAACGGGTCTTTCCATGGCTGGTACCGACCCGCACATCTGACAAGTCGGGCGTCGAGACGACTCCCGATCACGTCCACAAGGCGCAAGCGTTCTTTGGCTTGCCACGACGCATCCGACTGGTGTTCGAGGCTGCCGCAGACGGCGCGATCTGCGATCTCACCGGCGAATGCGACGACGTGAAGGTAAGCGGTTACGTCACAAGGCCGTGGGGAACGAACTATACGGCCTGGAGCAAGGGGCATCCGCTGAGCCCGTACTACAAACAGCGCGAGGCCGATCCCGAATACCTTCCACTTCACGCGAAGTCATCCCGTTTCGGCTATCGCCAGTATCTCGGCCTCGCCCTCGCATCCAAGGACGAGCTTCGCCTTCCGGCACAGTGCGTCACGGACTTCCGGGACACCCGCGCGGATGATTTCTCGGGCGACGCAAGGCAGGCCATGCGGGACTGCCAGATTCTGGTTGCCGGCTACGCCATGGACAACATGAAGCCGCTCGACTTCGCCGAAGCGCTTGTGCCGCTGGTTATCACCGGCAACCCGACGAGCGACAAGCACGTCCACGATACCGCGCGCCGGTTCGTCAATGGCGCGGACGAAACCGCCCGCCTGCTGGTCTCGTCGGTCAAGCGCGCGCTTCATGGCGAGCGCGGGGATGCCGCCCGTGATTCAACGGTGCTTCAGCCGATCGCCAATCGGTTCTGGTCCGACACCGAGCGCGACTTCTACGACGCGCTTCGTGATGCGGCGGACCGCTTGATCTCGCCCGACGGCGTGCCGGTTACGCGACCGGGCGACACCAAGCGTGATCTGGCTGATAGATGGCTCGGCATCCTGAAGTGGCATGCTTTTGCGATTTTCGATGACGTTGTGCCGATCGACAGCGCTGAGGCTCGGCGCATCGCGGATGTTGTTGCCGGACGCAAAAGTATCGGGCTCGCGCTCGCGGGATACGGCGGGGCCGGCAAGAAACTGTATGCCGCTCTCGAGCTCCCGTTACCGCTTCAGAAAACACGAAAGGCTGCAGCATGAGCGAGCATCGCTACGAGGCGCAGGCGAAGGCTGCACGCGGCTGGTGGACCGAGCTTGGCCTCAGACCGGCGGTTGGAGACCAACCGGTACGTCCCGGTGATCGCGCGTCGCTTGCGCAACTGCGACGGGCCGACAACTTGCTTGAAGCTGCCTCGGTACCGGTGACAATTGAGCTTTTCCGAAAGCTTGAGTTCGATCGCAGACATGCGGCGAGAGATCTTCCTCGCGCCGCGCTCGTCGCAGCCGTCCTTGCGCATGTCCGTGAGGATGATCGCAACCGGCCAATCGCCTCTGCCATCGGCCAGCCGCGCGCGGGAGCAGATAGCACCGCCCTCATCACGCCGCTGCGGTTCAAGCGGATCGTTGCCGCGCGCACACCCGGTGATCTGCTTGTCCGGCTCCGGCGTGTGGTCGCCATCTTGGACAAGACGGCGAACGTGAAGGATCTCGCCCGGCAGCTGTTGGCCTTCACCGATCCGGATCACGACTACGCGGAACGGGCGCGAGTGATGTTCGCATTCGCCTATCACGACGCCGAAGGCCATGCGCCGAACGCAGATCCCGCGAGCGCAACTGAACCCGCCACCGCCTGAGATCAGAGCCTTTCCGAAAAGGACCCGACCATGACCCGTTTTATTCAATTGCACGCACTCACTGTTTATGCGCCTTCAAACCTCAACCGCGACGACACCGGCCGCCCGAAGACGGCGCGCTTCGGCGAAGCGGAACGGCTGCGGATTTCATCCCAGGCGCTCAAGCGCGCGATCCGGACCAGTGACGCTTTCAAGGCTCGCGTCGGCGCACATCGAGGTGACCGCACACAGCGTCTCGGCGAGGACATCCGCCTTCATCTTGTCGAGAAGGGCATGGCCGAAGCGGACGCGATCAAGGGCGCGCGCACGATCGCCGAGATCTTCGGCAAGATCAAGCCCGAGAAGGACAAGTCACCGACATACATCGAGCAGCTCGCGTTCGTCTCGCCGGAAGAACGCGCCTCGGCCATGACGCTGGCCGACAAGCTCGCAGCCGGTGAAGCGCTTCCAGGATCGGCCAAGGACATGGTGCCGAACGTGCTCCGTCGCGCGGATACAGCAACCGACATCGCCATGTTCGGTCGCATGTTGGCCGACAATCCCGACTTCAACCGCGAAGCCGCCGTCCAGGTCGCGCACGCGATCACGACGCACAAGATCGAGGTCGAGGACGATTTCTATACGGCGGTCGATGATCTCAAAAAGCGGGAGGAAGATGCCGGTGCCGGCTTCATCGGTGAACTCGGCTTCGGGTCCGGCGTCTTCTATCTCTATGCCTGTATCGACCGCGATCAGCTCGAGAAAAACTTGGGGGGTGATAAGGACCTCGCCAATTGTGCGATTGAAGCGCTGGTCGAAGGCTTCGCCACCGCATCGCCATCTGGCAAACAGAACAGCTTCGCCAGCCGTTCACGTGCGAGCTACCTGCGGGCGGAGAAGGGCACACAGCAGCCGCGTCAACTCTCGGCGGCTTTTTTCATGCCGGTTCGCGGCGATGATCTGCTGGGCGCCTCCATTCAATCCATCCAGCAGCTTGCCGAGAATATGAACAAAGCTTACGGGGCCTGCTTCAACGCCGACAAGACCATGAATGTGTCGACCGGCGAAGGCAGCCTCGCCGACATCGTGGCGTTCTGCACGTCGGAGGACGCGTGATGCCACAGGCTCTTGTCTTCACACTCGCCGCATCACTCGCTTCGTTCGGCGCGGTGGCCGTCGGCGAACGCCGTCCAACCTGGGACAGACCGGGCAAATCGCAGATCATCGGTTTGCTGGCCTGCGCGCTCGGGATCGAACGGAGCGACGAAACGCGGCAAGCCGACATCGCCAACGGCCTGGCGCTCGCGATCCGTGTCGATGATCCGGGCCACCTCTCGACCGACTTTCACACCGCCCAAGTGCCGCCGCAACGGCGCAATCGCAAGTTCGCGACGCGAGCCGAAGAACTCGGTGTTGCAAAGACTGACCTCAAGACAATCCTGTCGCGTCGTGAATATCGCGTCGGTGGCCGCTATACGATTGCGGTCTGGTACGATCCGGATCGCGCCGACATGCTGGAGCAGTTTCGCCTCAAGCTGACGCAACCGGAGTACATCCTTTTCGCCGGACGCAAGGCGTTCCCTCTCATGCTGCCTACATATCCTCAAATCGTCGCGCGCAACGATGACGTGGAGGCTACGTTCTCTGATTACGATCGCGCGCTGACCGACGACATGCGGTTTCTAATCGCCTCGGTGACGGCGCGGCGGCGGCACCGGCCGCAGATCTTCGTCGATGCCGATGCGCTACCCGGGTCTCAACTTGTCGACCGCATCGAGGAGCGCCGTGACGTTCCCGAGAGCCGCGAAAAATGGCGGTTCGGTTTGCGCAGCGAGGCGCTGCTTCGTCAACGCCAATCAAGCGAGGAGCCAGCCCCATGAGCGATCTGTTCCTTTCACGCGCCCGTCTGCAATCGCGCCGCGGCGAAGCCCTTGCGTCCGTTGCGCCGCTTCTCATTCCTGACGATCCGCAGCAGCGGCCTGGTCACGCCCACCGCATCCTGTGGCTGTTGTTTTCCGACGACGTCAACGCTCGCCGCGACTTTCTGTTCCGCGACGAGGGCGAAGGCAGATATATCATCCTGTCACGCCGCCCACCGCCCGACCCGCACAACCTGTTTCATGTGGACACGAAAGAGTTCGAACCCGAGCTTTCTCTAGGCGATCGTTTGCGATTTGCTCTGAGGGTCAACCCGACGCGCGCGACGAAATCCCCGGACGCCAAGCCGAAAGCAGGGGCCAACGGACGGGTGCGCGGCAAGCGGGTCGATGTTGTCATGCATGCGTTGACGTCCGTCGCGCGAACCGATTGGACGGCCGAGACCGGCCGCGCTTTCGAGCGCGATCGGATTGCCCGAGACAGCGTGAACCAGTGGCTCGCAAAGCGCGGCGAGCATGCCGGGTTCAAGCTTGTCGGTGAAGCCGACGTGTCGGGCTATGTGCAAATCCCGCTCGAACGAAAGCGGGGACGCGCCGCAGGCTTCTCGAAGGTCGATACGTCTGGCGACATCGAAGTCACCGACCCGGCCGCATTCCTGGCACAACTCGAAACCGGGTTCGGCTCGGCCAAGGCTTTCGGCTGCGGCCTCATGTTGATCCGCCGCGCTTAAAGGACACGAGCGATGTCCGAACCAGCATACATCCCGTTGAAGCCGATCCCGATCAAGGAACGCTCCGCGATCGTGTTCCTGCAGTATGGCGAGCTCGACGTACTCGACAGCGCGTTCGTACTCGTCGATTCCAACGGCGTGCGCGTGCAGATACCGGTTGGCGGTCTGGCGTGCCTCATGCTGGAACCGGGCACGCGCGTCAGCCATGCAGCAGTGGTGCTGGCCGCCCAGGTCGGTTGCCTGCTGGTCTGGGTCGGCGAGGCGGGCGTACGGCTGTACGCGTCTGGCCAGCCGGGCGGCGCCCGCGCTGATCGCCTGCTTTATCAGGCCAAGCTCGCGCTCGACGAGACGACACGTCTCAAAGTGGTGCGTGAAATGTATCGCCGCCGCTTCGATGAAGAGGCACCAAGCCGCCGATCAATCGAGCAGCTGCGCGGAATGGAGGGTGTCCGCGTGCGCGAAATGTACAAGCTGATCGCACAAAAGTATGGCGTTGACTGGAGTCGCCGCAATTACGATCGCAACGCGTGGGATAGAGCCGACATTCCCAACCGCTGCCTGTCGGCTGCTACGGCCTGCCTTTACGGCATTAGCGAAGCTGCCATCCTCGCCGCCGGCTACGCGCCAGCGATCGGCTTTCTGCACCGGGGTAAGCCGCAGAGTTTCGTTTATGACATTGCGGATATCTGGAAGTTCGAGACAGTGGTTCCGGCGGCCTTCGAGACGGCGGCGCGGATCAAGAAGGGCCGCGGTGATGACACGCCGCCAGAACGGCAGGTGCGGATCGCATGTCGCGACATGTTTCGCCGCTCGGGTTTGCTTGAAAAGATCATTCCCGCAATCGAAGAAATTCTGAAGTCTGGCGGCATCGCTCCGCCGGAAGATGCGCCGGAAGCTGCAGCACCTGCGATTCCGGCACGGGAGGCATCGGGTGATGATGGTCATCGCGGTTGAAAACGCACCGCCTCGATTGAGAGGCCGGCTATCGCTGTGGCTCGCCGAGATCCGCGCCGGCGTCTATGTTGGCGTCTACAATCGTCGTGTACGCGAGCGCATCTGGGGCGAGGTCAAGGCAATGATTGGCGAGGGTAACGCGGTCATTACGTGGTCCGCCCCGACCGATAGTGGCTTTGCCTTTGATGCGATCGGTGAGAACCGCCGCGAGCCGGTGGATTTCGACGGCTTGACGTTAGTCAAGTTCAAGCCCCCGCCCCCGGCGCAGGAACCGAACTAAGCGTATATATCGTCAGATCGCAGTGTTGCCGGTTCGCTCTGCGTTCTGGTGCGGACATACCACGCACTTGGTGCCGCTCTTTGACATTGTGAAAATGATTTGAGATCAAGGCGTTGCTTGGAAGTCCGTTCCCCGCACACGCGGGGCTGAACCGTTCTGGGAATTCAAGCAATCTCGCCGAGGCGCCCGTTCCCCGCACACGCGGGGCTGAACCGAAACACCAGGACCTGCCTACAAAGTGCGGCGCCCGTTCCCCGCACACGCGGGGCTGAACCGCTCGAGGTGTGCACTGCGTCCGGCAGGCAGTACCGTTCCCCGCACACGCGGGGCTGAACCGAACGCGCGCGACTCCTTGGGGCCGCAAACCGCCCGTTCCCCGCACACGCGGGGCTGAACCGCCGCGGCCCTCGAGAACACCGTTGTCGACGTTCCGTTCCCCGCACACGCGGGGCTGAACCGGGCCCCGATCGCCGAAGATCCAAGTCTCGTGGCCGTTCCCCGCACACGCGGGGCTGAACCAGTCTCGTGGTCTGAGGGCGATGCTAGACTGGTTCCGTTCCCCGCACACGCGGGGCTGAACCGAGAACGAGACTGATTGGATCGACGATGCCGTTCCGTTCCCCGCACACGCGGGGCTGAACCGTTCTCGTCAATGGCAACACAGTCGTACTGCGTCCGTTCCCCGCACACGCGGGGCTGAACCGCTGGATTAACGGCTGAGAGCTTGGCGGCTACCCGTTCCCCGCACACGCGGGGCTGAACCGCGACCGAGGGTTACCGTGAGGCCGGGATTGATCCGTTCCCCGCACACGCGGGGCTGAACCGCGTAGAGCTAACAGCAGCCGCTCCCGCCAGTTCCGTTCCCCGCACACGCGGGGCTGAACCGATCGATTATCGGCGAGTACCCTTGCCATTGCGCCGTTCCCCGCACACGCGGGGCTGAACCGCATGCAGCGAATTCGCGTTGTCGGATTAATGACCGTTCCCCGCACACGCGGGGCTGAACCGTGCCTGGTCATCGTTTCGCGGCGGTCCCGCACCCGTTCCCCGCACACGCGGGGCTGAACCGTCGCAACAGGGCATATTTGGCCCAAGCGCAGCCCGTTCCCCGCACACGCGGGGCTGAACCGTTGGCTCGAAATAGCAGAAACCGACAGCGGCCCCGTTCCCCGCACACGCGGGGCTGAACCTCGCAACGGCAGGCGTGCCCTGCTCGTAGATCCCCGTTCCCCGCACACGCGGGGCTGAACCGACACCAGCTTCGGTGGCGGACGTGTTGCTTGGCCGTTCCCCGCACACGCGGGGCTGAACCGGAGAAGAACATGCCTGATCGCATGATGCAGTTCCGTTCCCCGCACACGCGGGGCTGAACCGATATCTTCATGTTTGAAAACGGCCTGCCACTCCCGTTCCCCGCACACGCGGGGCTGAACCGGCGCCACGCCGTTCGGTATTGCGGCAGCGGCCCCATTCCCCGCACACGCGGGGCTGAACCGAGTGTCGGCTGTGAGGGTTCGGACGTCATCGTCCGTTCCCCGCACACGCGGGGCTGAACCACCAAGAATGTATCAATGCAGCTCAGCCGCCTTCCAAAGCTAATACGGAGAGAAAAGGACGGGCCTTCACTGGAAGCAACAAGCTCTGCGCTTGATCTCTTCGCGTTCGAGAACCTCTGGACTGTAGCACTCACTACGCCCATAGCGTCCGTCTGGGTTGTCACAGCAGAAGTGAGTTCCTACAGCGGAAAGCGATAGCTTCAATGTCCGTAAGTGGGATCAGCTGACAATTCGAGAGACATACTTGATAGATTGATGCCTGCCTCTCCGTCCCCGGGCTGAGCCGGGGGTGCACGGGGGCTGGCTAAGCCCCCTGCCGAGGAGGCGTGAGCCGACGAGCAAGCGGTGCGTGGTAGTACCACGCACACATCTTGCGGAGCGTTTTTGTCATCCAATCGCGACATCATCGCTTGAAGCGACGGTGCGGGTCACGGTGGTTCATTTGAGCCATGGTAGGGTTCAGCCGCCCCATTCGTGAAAGCGTTTGCAACGGCTTCCGCTGCTTATGAGCGGCGCAATTTGGACCCATCCGGTCCGTCACGGTTGCAACACTCGCTTCTTGTGTCGCATCGGAATGACCGGCCGTTCTGGACTTTGTTCGATCCGTTTGCAGGCCGCACGATAGTTGCGCCTGTAGTCCTCAAGGCGCTCGCGTGCTCGGGCCGTCAGACTTCGCTGCGCCTCGTCTTGAACTGGCCCCGCAAGCAGCTCGTCGATGAGCAGTTCGATGTGCGCCATGTTGATGTACGCGACTAGGCGTTGCCCTTCACAGTCCGTCAGAGCGGGCGGCTTGTCGAGTGGACCGGTCAATGAAACGATCTTCTTGATGTGCTTCAGCGTCAGGCGCGGCGACCACTCTTGGGCCCAGGCAATCAGTTCGGCCGCGTGAGGATAGATGTGGTCCTGCGGAATGCCGCGCCGCAAGCGAATTTCTCGCTGTAACACATCGGAGAGTCCGGCCTCATCTTTCGCGTAGGCGCCATTGGCGTAGTAGCCAGTCAGAATCACACGCCAGCGGATCAGCCCGTAGTGGCGATAGATTGTGTCTCGGCTCATCTTTAGCCGCCTAGCCATTGCCTTGGGCGGAGTGCGATCCGCGTAACCGCGCAAGATGCCAGAGATCTGCAATGGGCTCAGCCGCGTTCGCCTGTAGATCGGTTCCATTCGGCGACCTTAGATTTTTGCGACATGATAATTATTATAATTTCAGTAACTTAGATGCCGATTTGGTCCTGCTTGCCTCAAATATGTTTCGCCGCGTTGCTTGGCAAGATCTTGGCGCGGCGTTATCTCCCCAAAACCCCTTCCTGAGACCCAGCAGACGAGAGGGCACACGGCATTTCAAGCCGGAGTCCGACCAAAGCTGAGCCAGGAGGGAGATGCGTATGACTCACCCAGTTGAGTTCTGTCTGAAGTGCAAGCGTGTCGTTTGTCGGCCATGCATGCCGCTGCACGCCACGGTACCGGAGCGCCATCTGGTGGTGGCAAGCGACGTGCAGCTCCTGCGTCGCTCGCACTATCATCGCCTTGCCATCGCATCAGCTGCGTTGGAAGTATCACGACGAGCGTTCATCGACCGGATTGCGGATGCGCTCTACGGCTTCGACGGGACGTTCGTCTTTCGAGACGGCACTCCCTATCACTTGCCGGACATCGACGACGCATTCGGCGACGATGATTGTTTCCGGTGGGTGTCCTATTTCCTAGCACTAGCGGAGACGCCGCCTCGGCAACGACCGCAGCATCGCGTGATCGAACGCTTGCGCCTGATTGATCTTTACTTCCGTGTTGCCTACCCGGAACGAGCGAAATGGATTGCGCGCTAGCACTATGCAGCAGACACGGCGGTCGGGGCAGCATGGCTGGACAACGTCGCGCCGCACCGCTCAAGTCATCCTAGAGCGTCGGGCGATTAATCTGCAACGTATCCGATGTGTTTGAGGTAGTTTCGGCATTCGTCCGGGTCAAACAAGTCGCAGACGCAGCCCACGGCCTGCCAGAGCGCGTCGTAAGTTCTGGCTTTCGCCTTTCTCAA
>JBCCOV010000111.1:0-16327 GCA_039039985.1 Pseudomonadota bacterium
ACTGCGCATCAGAAAACCAAAACAAATCAGTCATGTCCGTACCTCCCCGCTGACAGGCACAGAATCACGCTTCGCCCGTTTTGGGAATCTTACACCGCAACGTTAAAGGGTCCGGACCCTAGTGAGTCTTTAATTGGCGCTGTTCGCGCGCGAGTCTTTACGTGCGCTACCGCTCGCGACAAGCGCTCGCTACTTGAGCGCTGGCTATCCTGTGAAGACGATCCCCAGGCCGCGAATGCGGCCCGGCGCGTTGCGCCGCGCCCGCGCAGGGCCCGGCCGAAGGCCGGAACAGCCCGTGAGCGATACACAACCAGCGCTGGCTATCCTGTGAGGATGGCACCCCAGGCCGCGACCGCGGCCCGCCGCGTTGCGGCGCCCCCGCGGAGGCCCGAGCGCAGCGAGGAACAGCCGTGAGCGAAAACAGCAGTCCGTGAGCGAGAAACAAGCACCCACTTAGCTGGTCGGTGCTTCCAGCTTCTTCGTCAGGCTTTCGAATTCGCGCCGAAGCTCTTCGTTGCGAAAGATCTCTTCAAAGGTTGGCGCTTCGAGCTTTTGGAGGGCTTCAAATGTGTTTGCGGACTCGCGCATGAGCGTGCGCAACTGAAAGCTCGCCTCAACGGTCTCGTACGTGTTGTCTGCAATCCGAAGATCGTGCGCGGCGCGCGAGCGGGCACCGGCGATTTGCGCGCGTTGCTGCAGGAGATAACGCCGATAGCCACGTGCGGCGTCTTCCGCCAGCTTCTGACTGGACAGGTTGGCCTCCAGAACGCGCTTTTGGTCCGGCCGGTTCTTCTTGCGCAGGAGGCGTTTGGTGCGTTCCCGCGCAGTTTTGATATCGCGCATGATCGCATCGAGCTTTGGCAGATATTGGGTATCGATTTTCTCGATCAGCACATCCTGGGCGCGCAACAACATGGCGAACAACGCGGCATGCATCGCGAAATATTTGCGCGCTGCCGTCATGTTCTCGCCGGACGCCTTCATGCGGGCGGCCAGTTGCTTGTCGATCAACTTGGCGGAATTGAATACAGCAACAAGACGAATGAGGTCGCCGGACAGAACACTGTCGACCAGCATGTCGATCTGGCTCTTCTCCATCTTGATACCGGCATCAGCCAGCGCCTTGCGGATCTTGGTCTTGGCTGCGTCGATCGCCTTTTGGTTTTGCGCGATCCGTTCTTCGAGATCCGCAACCTCTTGCTTTAGGCTGGCGACGGTGTCGGCCAATACGCCCGGCAGCAGCGAGTCCTTCGGCGCGGTCAACATGCGCTCTTTCAGGACGGCGATTTGGTCGTTGAGCTTGGCGATTTCCTTACGCCGGCGTTCGATCTCCTTCTGGATGTCGACCACCGGAACGTCCGTTACGATCCCGAGCGCCGAGTCCAAGAGTTCGCGCACGTAGTTTTCACGGTCCTCGCGTGTTTCGGTGAACATCGGCGGGACCAGGAAGTCGTCCTTTGACGGCAGCTTTTTTGCGCTATCGCGATTCCTTGCCGCGTCGTTCAGGATGGCGTCGATCGCCTGCATCAGGCGACGGGCTTGTTCATAGTTCTTGTCGCCTGAACGCGGGTCCTTGTCGCCCGTGTTGGCCGCAGTCGTCTCACCAGATGCCGTGGTCTTCGTCTCGGTGCCGCTCTCAGCTTTGCCGCTCACAAGGAATTCAGTGATCCCGTCGCGCCACGACGACTGCGCGCTGGCCGGCACAACCGACGCCACCGCTAGCACGAATGCGAGCGAAACTGCGGCCGATCTTACCGTTAACCTCACGGGTTTCATCATTCCCTTAGCTCCAATAGCGAGCGCGTACCCCCAAGTCTTAGAAGGGAAGGGATTCCGACATTTCAATGGTCCGAGCACGCGCAAAGCATGTTCGTCCCCATCAAATCCATCGGCGTGTCTTCGCGCAAAAGTCGTCAAAATCCTTTCCAAACCGGGCTCTTAGGTGACGCTCCTCGGGGAGAATGGCGAGCCAGGTAACAAGCGGTACAAATGCGGCAGCAGCGATAACGAACCAGATGTTCTTGGTAAGTTCTGCTAGGCCCAGCATGATCATAACGTCAGCGAGATAGATCGGGTTGCGGAACCGCCGAAACGGCCCATCCGTGATCAAGGCCGTTGCGCCCTCGTGTGGCATGACCGTTGTTCGATAGCGGCGAAACGTGATGAACGCCCAGATCATCAGCGCGATACCGCCGGCCCCGATTGTGAGGCCGATCATGCGCGCCGGCCAGTCGTCCAAGCCGGGCCAGGGCAACGGGACGACGAAACCGAGCGTCACAGCGCCGGCAAGCACAGCCACCAGCAGAATCGGCGGCCAGGGAACCGGCGAAGGACGATCGCTGACGTTGTTGTCGGGTTCACTGGTGTTGACTGGTTCCATGTATCAATGATCCTCAAGCGCACGCATCGACCGCAAGACTGGCCACGACGGACAGCCGGGCGGATATGATCACAGGACAGCGCACAGGAGTGAGCGCGATGATTCCCAATAGCACGCCAGTGTTTGACTTCGACCTGGGCGAAACGGCCGAGCAGCTGCGCGACGCGGTGCAGTCCTTTACGTCAGACCGCATTGCGCCGATTGCCGCTGAAATCGATCAAACCGATGAGTTCCCAAGGTACCTCTGGCCTGAAATGGGTGAACTTGGGCTGCATGGCATCACCGTCGAAGAAGACTATGGCGGTAGTGGCTTGGGCTACCTCGAGCATTGCATCGCGGTCGAAGAGGTCAGCCGGGGGTCTGCGTCAGTTGGCTTATCTTATGGTGCGCATTCGAACCTGTGCGTGAACCAGATTCGGCGCAATGGGTCGGAAGCGCAGAAGCAGCGCTACTTGCCGAAATTGATTTCGGGAGAGCACCTGGGCGGTCTTGCCATGTCCGAGCCGGGCGCCGGGTCGGATGTAGTGTCGATGCAGCTCCGGGCCGAGAAAAAGGGTGATCGCTACATCCTCAACGGGACCAAGATGTGGATCACAAACGGGCCAGGCGGTGATGTCCTGGTGGTCTACGCCAAAACGGATCCGGACGCCGGGGCCCGGGGCATTACCGCGTTCATCATCGAGAAGGACTTCAAGGGCTTCAGTGTTGCGCAAAAGCTCGACAAGCTCGGCATGCGCGGCTCAAGCACGGGCGAGCTTGTGTTTGAGAACTGCGAGGTGCCCGAGGAAAATGTTCTGGGTGCCGTGAACAAGGGCGTGCACGTTCTCATGAGCGGGCTGGACTATGAGCGGGTTGTGCTGGCGGCGGGCCCGATCGGTATCATGCAGGCCGCCATCGATATTGCGATGCCGTACGTGCACGAGCGCAAGCAATTCGGAAAGTCAATTGGCGAGTTTCAGCTCGTACAGGGCAAGATCGCCGACATGTATGTCGCGATGAATTCCTGTCGCGCCTATGTCTATGCCGTCGCGAAGGCCTGTGACCGTGGGCAGACAACCCGAGAAGATGCGGCCGGTGCAATCTTGCTTGCCGCCGAAAAGGCCACCCAAGTGTCGCTCGATGCGATTCAGCTTCTGGGCGGCAACGGTTACATCAACGAATATGCAACCGGTCGGCTGTTACGCGACGCGAAGCTCTACGAAATCGGGGCGGGCACAAGCGAGATTCGCCGGATGTTGATCGGGCGCGAGTTGTTTGCGAAATCGGCGTAGGTGCAGAGGGTGGCGAAGCCTGACATTCATCCGCTGACGCCGGAGCGCTGGGACGATCTGGTCCAGCTCTTCGGCCCGGAGCGCGGCGCCTATGGCGGGTGTTGGTGCATGTACTGGCGTCATGACGGGACGCAGCGTGCGTTCCATGAGGGCGATCGCGCTGAGCGTAAGCGCCAGTTCGAAGAGATTGTCAGGACGGATGCTCGTCCGCCGGGGCTGATCGCCTATGCCGACGCGCTGCCGGTGGGGTGGGTGGCGGTTGGACCGCGAGACGCCTTTCCGCGGTTCAACAAAACGAAGGCCAGTCGGCTGGAGGACGGTGCCCCGCACGATGGGATCTGGTCGGTTAACTGCTTCTATATCGATCGGACGGTGCGGGGGCGTGGACTTATGGCAGATCTGCTGGACGCAGCCGTTCAATTTGCGCGCGATCATGGGGCCGTTGCCGTTGATGCGGCACCTCTCGACGTCACACGCAAGCTGATTGCGGGCGAAGGCTATGTCGGCGTAGCGTCCGTGTTCCGGGCCGCCGGCTTCAAGATCGTGTCGCGCGCGTCGGTCCCGCGCCCTTTGATGCGGCTCGTTGTTTCGTAGACAAAAACAAGAACGGGCACCAAGAGGTGCCCGTTTGAGTTTCGTCGCTGAAGCTTTAACGCAGGTTATCCGAGTATCTGTCGCGGTAACCAGAGAGCGATATCGGGAAACTCCACGACAAGCGAGAGCCCGATCAACTGCAGGATCACGAACGGGATAATGCCGTAGTAGATTTGCTGCATCTTAACTTCGGCCGGGGCCACGCCTTTCATGTAGAACAGGGCGAACCCGAATGGTGGCGTTAAGAACGAGGTCTGCAAGTTGATGGCGACGAGAATTGCAAACCAATACAGCATTTGCAGCTGAACTTCTTTGGCGGGCACACCTTCAGCTAAGCCAAGATGGCTGGCAAACTCGGGCGCCAAGTTCATCACAACCGGCGTAAACACCGGAAGCACAATGAGTGTGATTTCGAGCCAGTCAAAGAAGAACCCGAGCAAGAACACCGTAGCCATCAGCATGATAATGAGTGGCCATGGTCCCAAGTCGAGCCACTCGATGAACCCGATGATCAAGTCTTCACCGTAAAGCGCGCGGAAGAAGTACGAGAAGGTGGTTGCGGCGAGGAAGATAAAGAAGATCATCGCTGTCGTTAGCGCGGTGCGATGGACGACGTCTTGCATGACCTTGAACGACAGCGTTCCGTTCGCGACTGCGAGAATGATCGATCCGAACGCACCGATGCCAGCTGCCTCGGTTGGCGTCGCCCAGCCGCCAAAGATCGAGCCAAGAACCAGTACTATAAGGAATACTGGAGGAATAAAGCCCTTCAGCACCATCCCGAACAAGGATTTCGCATCACGATTTCCAAAGTACATTGATGCGAAGAAGATCCCGAAAAAGGCGAACAAGTCCCAGTTAGCCAAATTGCCGATCGGGGAATAATCCGCCGTAAGGGCCAAACCGACCATTATAGCGACGGTAATGAAATATCCAATCAGATTGGCTGAGCTTGTCGGTTCGATTGTTTCCATTTGTTCATCAGACAGCGGTGGCGCCGCACTGGGAAACAAACTTGAAATCACGGCAATGTAAGTGAAATAGAGGCAGGACAGAAGCAGTCCCGGAAGAACCGCGCCAAGAAACAGATTGCCTACGCTGATCGACATCAGACTCGCCATCAGAACAAGCATGATCGAGGGCGGAATCAGGATTCCCAGCGTTGCGGATGCTGCCAGAGTACCCGTTGCGAGTGGCGTCGAGTAGCGCTGCGCGAGCATTGTTGGCAACGCCATCAGTGTCATCATGACCACCGACGCACCGATGATGCCGGTCGTCGCGGCCATGATCGTGCCCATCACCGTAACGGACAGTGCAAGACCACCAGGAACTCTGCGTAGCAATACCTGGAGAATGTGCAGGAGGTCCTCGGCAACCCGCGAGCGCTCCAACATAGTGCCCATAAATATGAAGCACGGGATCGCTACGAGAAGCGGGTTCTGAACCGCGCCGGACGCACCGTCACCACCCCAAATTTTATTGGGCACATTGAAGAATTCATTGATGCTGACGATCTCGAGATAGATCCCGATGAAGCCGAACAGCATGCCGATGCCACCGATGGCGATCCCGACTGGCAAGCCGGTGAAGAGCGCGAGGGCAAGCGCAAGAAACATGTAGCCGCCCACGTACTCATAAAGGTGGTTATAGAGCCATTCGGGCATCAGCTACGGTCCTTCTGATCTTCAATGTCGGATTTGAACTCTTCGATTTCTTCTTCGATGCCCTGTGCCGGGAAGATGTCGAGGGCAGCGTACGCCTCTTTCTGCTCCTCGCCCGAGCCCCATATGGCTACGGTTAGCCTGAAGATTGTTGCGAGGAATGAACTGAGGAGTAACAGGAAACCGATTACCAGAAACGACTTGATGATGTAGCGGGCGCCAATGCCAGTCAGTGACTCGGACCCTTCATTCTGCGAGTATGACAGCAAAACGAATTGAATCGCAAAGTATGATATTACGAACAGGAACGGGATCCCCATGATGAGAAGGCCCCAAAACTCTACTTTCGCTTGACCACGCCGGGGAAGCATTTCGCGAAAAATGTCGACCCGGACGTGCGCATTCATCAAATAGCCAAAACCGAATGTCGATAGCAAGATAATGCCATGCAGGTGCCACTGCGCGTCCTGAAAGATAATCGGGTTAAACCAATAGATATTCTGTTCAGCGATCCAAATGCGTGCCGAGTCGATCCGCCGAGTCACCACGTCAAACATAATGATCATGATCAGCGGAAGTATGAGCCATCCAGCTAGCTTGCCGAGTTGGCGGGGTGGCCAGTCAAAGAACGCCGCAAGCGTGAGGAGTCCGCGCATTGGGTTTTGACACTCTCATCACATATGGGTTTACAGTTTTGCACACGATGATTGCTGCGTTTTCAGGCGGATCACGTGCGCGGCGTTTCGTAAAAATGGCGCCGGCCAGGTTCTTGTGGCCGGCGCCAGTGTCTTGGGTTTCCGGCGACTACTTCAAGTAACCGCGCTCACCCCAGACTTTGTACTTCTCGTGGAATGAGGAATAGCTGTCCCAAACTTTCTTGACGTCTGGGTTTGCCTTAATTTCCTCGGCCAGAACTTCCTCCCAAGCGACTTTAATCTTGTCGAGGATCTCTTTCGGCCAGGTCTTGTTTTGAACGCCGTCTTTTTCGTTGGCGATCATCGCTTCGAACTGAGACGCTTCACCGTCTGCAATCATGTCAGCAACGTTCGCGCGGCATGCTGTTTCAAGCATGGCTTTGTAAGCGTCCGGAAGTGCGTTCCACTTGTCCATGTTCACGAGGATTTCGTTGGACGTGGACTGCTGGTGCCAGCCTGGGAAGTAGTTGAACTTCGCAATCTGGTAGAAGCCCAGCGAGCGGTCGATGGCCGGCATCGAGAATTCCGTGGCGTCAATGGTGCCACGCTCAAGCGCCGGGTAAATGTCTGCCGCAGCAAGCTGCTGCGTCGAGACACCAAACTTCTGCATCACCTTGGCGCCGATGCCGAAGAAGCGCATTTTCATGCCCTTCAGCTGATCGAGGCTTGTGATTTCCGTGCGGAACCAACCGGATGTTTCCGGCGGGATCATGCCGCAAAGGATGTATTTGATGTTGGCTTTTGCGTATAGTTCTTCAGCGATCTTGGCGCCACCGCCGTAGATCATCCATGCTGCGAACTCAGGCGCGGCCGGGCCGAATGGCCATGTCGAAAGGAACGCGTAGGCCGAGTTCTTGCCCTGGTTGGCACCAGGTGTGCCGAAAGCAGCGTCAATAGCGCCTTGAGAGACTGGGTCGAAGTAGGCGTAACCGCCTGTCAGTGCACCAGGTTCAAATACCCTGATGTCAAACTTGCCGTCGGACATCCGTTTGACGACTTCCGAGATGCGTGTCGGCGGCGGTCCGATCACGGCAACGGTCTTGGCAAACGCGGCGTGCATTTTCCAGCGCACACGCTTTTGTGCTTCGGCACTATCGACCATGAGACCCAGGATCCCGAGCGTCGAAACGCTGGCAACAAGAGTCTTGGCAAAGCCCATCATTGAGAACCCTCCAAAAGTTTCCTCCAGCTTCCATCTCGCCACGCGCCGGTCCGTCTCATGGGGCCAGTCACGCAGGGCCAATCGGCCAAAAAGCTCATGTCGCCGAGCATGGCAGCAATCGCGCATAACAGAGTTGCGATCGCCGCGAAGCTGGCACGCGGCTCTGGGCTTGTCAAAGGCGTGGCGCGCGGAATCGCCTTTTCAGCCCAACGGGGGGTTGATGGAATAATGTTTCAGCACGCGCTGCGCGTTGTTCAGGCGCGCTGCCCGAGAAAATTGCATCACAGAATCTTAAGGTTGAGGTCGCGTGTTCCACCGCCGGAAAGGCAAGCCGGACGGCTTGACGTGTTGTCGCAGGGGGAGTCCGGCCGGCCCAGATCAGGACCCGCAACCCACCTTAAGGATAACTAACGAAGGCGCGGCTGGATCGCGTCGAAACACCGTTGGTGCTAGAGATCGCAACGCGCCAAAACCGACCTCGGACAACACGAATGACCTACATCTTTTCAAAGCTCTTGTTCTTCGTCATCGCGCCGTCGAACATTTGCTGGGTCCTGATTCTGGGCGGCGTGCTTCTCCAGGCGTTTCCGCGCCGAGTTGTTCTTGGACGCCGTATGTCCCTGTTCGGCATTGGCTTGATGCTGGTGCTTGGGTTCTCGCCACTCGCGATGGTGCTGCTACAGCCTCTTGAGCAACGCTTTGCGCAAGATCGCGTGAGTGCGCGAGAGCGGGCAGCAGCATTAGGTGACGTCGACGGTATTATCCTGCTGGGCGGTTTCGAGGACGGGCGCTTGAGCCGACTGCGCGGGCAGATTGCCGTAAACGAAAGTGCTGAGCGGTTGGTTGAAACGGCGCGGATCGCGAAGTTGTTGCCGGGCGCTAAGATCATTTTCACCGGAGGTGCCGCCGGCGTTTTCCAGTCTTACGAGACGGCAGGCGGCTCCGTGCGCAGCTATTTGATTGATCTCGGGATTTCCGACGATCGGATCGTCATCGAGAATCAGTCGCGCAACACCTGGGAAAATGCGCTGCGAACCCGGGAGCGCATACAACTTGTGGCGGGGCAACGCTATGTTCTGGTGACATCCGCCTGGCATATGCCGAGAGCGGTCGGTGCCTTTCGCAAGGCGGGCTTTACCATTGTGCCGTGGCCAGCCGATTTTCGAACTGGCGATGGCAGCGACGCGCAACGGCTATTCCCGAATATCACAACCGGTCTTGAGCGGATCGATCTGGCCGTCAAAGAGTATGTTGGCCTGCTTGCCTACTGGATCCTGGGTCGGACGTCAGCATTGTTTCCATCGCCGGCGACCGATGCGTGAGCCGATCGATGTGTTGCGGCAAACAGAGTTCATTTGCATTGTTGGAGCTTGGTTTTACTGGAGATTCAGGGTGGGAATCGGCGTGTGAGAGACCGGCCGCTCCTGGAGTTCAGCGTTCAAGTCAAATGTCGCGCAATTCTTGCTCGCCAACGTGCGATTGTAAGCCTTGAGCATCTCAATATCCCGCTTGGTGCGGTCTGCGGCGGAGTGGCCGTTTGATGTTGCCGATCCGCTCATGATGACGCGCGATGTTGTCGATAGCGCCGAACGGACAGTCGCCAGCACCGTATCCGGCTGCGCTTTCATTCTGTCGCGGATCTGGAGAATGCGGACCTGCATGCGTCCTGTTAGCCGACGGCAGTCCAGTTTCTGCTCGGCCGTTGTGAGTTGATATCCGCCCGCGGTGGTTTGACGGGGCTGAAGGCTACGGGTTTCGATATCGGATCCCGACGGCAATCTCAGCGCGCAGCCGCCGCTCAAAACGGCGCACGTCAGTACGATCACAGCGGTATGGTGTCCAATGCCAAGCAACGGTCCGAACTCGCGGTCAAATCGGCACACGATTCGTCATTGTGCGCTGCAGCGAACCGCTTGGAACGTGGCCGCATGAGGGCGAGGTCGATACACGCTTGCGATTGGCCTTAACGGGCGATGCAAGCGGGGCACGCTGCGGCGCATCTGCGAAACACGCGGTGCAGCATGGTCTGCACCAAATCTCGGCACTCGGCCTGTCGCTCAAGCCGCCAGAACACGTTTCCGTGGGATGGCCGGCCAGCTCAATCTCAGGCAGATATGGCGGATGGTTCCAGCTCAATCTGAAACGCTCTATGCTGCCGCCGGGTTCCGTCATCCTCAGGTTTCGTCATTCACACAGGTGAGCCAAACATGCCGCAAGTGATAACCACGTCGGTCGCTGCTCTTGTCGATGCAGCGCGTCAGCAGATTACGGAACTGTCGGCTGAAGACGCGATTTCGGCCGCTCAGGGCGACGACACCGTACTTGTTGATCTCAGAGATCCGCGAGAGTTGGCGCGTGACGGCAAAATCCCGGGCGCGTTTCATTGTCCGCGTGGGATGCTGGAGTTCTGGATCGACCCGGACAGCCCCTACCACAAGCCGGTGTTTGCGGAAGACAAGAGCTTTGTTTTCTTTTGTGCTGGCGGGCAGCGATCGGTTCTCGCCGCCAAAGCTGCCCAGGATATGGGACTGGCGCCTGTCGCACACGTGATTGGTGGGTTCCGCGCTTGGCAGAAGGCCGGCGGCCCGATTGAACCAGGCAAGACAGAGCCGGGCAAAACGGGCTGATCACGCCATGCCGACAGTTTTGTGAGTCGCTGACGGCGCAATCTGAAGTGAACGTCAACCAAGTTGTGTGGTCGTCGCCTGCGCTGTCCTCCATGTGTTGGTCATCGCCAAACACAAGCAGTGAGGGACCGATCATGACACGCAAGACCGGGAACAGTGCAGCAGCAACGTCTGAGCGTCCCGTCCGAGTCACGCTCTATCGCTGGGCCGGCCAGTGGGGGCCGTTCAAGGTCAAGATTCCCTGCGGCGAGTGCACGCTCACGCGTGACATCCTTGAGGATGCGTTTGAAACCGAACTCGCCGGCATTCCGGTTGAACTCGACGTCCGGGATTGGTTGACGGAATGGCATCGTCCGCTGCCAAAGGGCGGATGGCATGCCCCGATTGTTATGGTTGATGACAAGATTGTCGCACAAGGTCACGCCCTGAACCGCGGTGTGTTCGCGGAAGCGGTCACAAAGGCCCATGTCGCTCAGACCGGCATTGCGGGCACCGTTGTGTTCGGAAAGGCCAGTTGCCCGCATTGCGTTCGCGCCAAGGAGATCCTGGAGGCACAGGGGATTGCCTATACGTATCGCGATGTTGTTCGCGATCCGCGCGCGCTTTACGAAATGATCGCACGGGTCAAGCCGATCGTTGGGCCACGAACACCGATCACGGTTCCGCAGATTTGGATTGATGGCGCCTATATTGGCGGCGCGGATGCGCTCGCCGCGCGGTTCGGTCCGGCACTGGACGCGCAGGTTGCGGCGGCGGCTTGAGGCTTGATCGCAAGGTTAACCGAGCGCACGACTTGTGTGCTCTCGTTACGTGCCGTTCGGACACGATCAGTTGCTCTTGCTCGATCAGGGGCTTATGCAGCACGCTTGCCGTAAAGCAATGGGCCACGGCAAGCGGGAGGCTGCATGCGGCGACTGACGTCTCATATTTCCGAGAGCTCTGAGGATTTTGCCGCCAATCGCGCGGCCATGCGTGCGGTGGTTGGCGATCTGAACGCGCGCCGCGCCGATGCCTATGGCGGTGGTCCAGAGCGGGCTCGGGACAGACATCTCGCACGCGGCAAGCTCCTCCCACGGGACCGGGTTTTGCGTCTGCTGGATCCTGGCGCACCGTTTCTCGAGCTGTCGCAGCTAGCAGCCTGCGGCATGTATGACGATAACATTCACGGTGCCGGGTTGATTACGGGCCTAGGCCGCGTTTCCGGGCGTCTGTGTGTCATCGTTTGCAACGACGCCACGATTAAGGGCGGCACGTATTATCCGATGACGGTGAAGAAGCATCTCCGGGCGCAAGAGATCGCCCGTGAGAACCGTTTGCCGTGCCTTTATCTGGTCGACTCGGGCGGCGCGAACCTGCCCCACCAGACGGATGTTTTTCCGGATCGGGATCATTTCGGCCGGATTTTCTACAATCAGGCCACGCTGTCGGCGGCGGGGATACCCCAGATCGCGGCTGTGCTGGGCTCATGCACCGCTGGTGGCGCTTACGTTCCGGCGATGTCGGATGAGGCGGTGATCGTTCGCAATCAGGGTACGATTTTTCTCGGCGGTCCGCCACTGGTGAAGGCTGCAACCGGCGAAACGGTGTCTGCGGAGGACCTCGGCGGCGGTGACGTGCACACGCGTTTATCCGGTGTCGCGGACCACCTTGCCGTCGACGATGCGCACGCACTTGAGATCGTGCGTGATATCGTCGCCACGTTGCCACCCCAACATAGGGCCGGTGTGAACGCGATTGCAGCGCGGCCGCCGGCGTTGGATGAAGCGGGCCTTGAGGGTGTCGTCCCCGCAGCATTGACGACGCAGTACGATGTGCGAGAGGTCATTGCGCGCCTTGTCGATGGGTCCGGCTTCGACGAGTTCAAGGCGCGCTATGGCGAAACGCTCGTGACCGGCTTTGCGCATGTCGAAGGTTTGCCGGTCGCGATTCTCGCCAACAACGGCATTCTCTATTCAGAAAGTGCGCAAAAGGGTGCCCACTTTGTCGAGCTGGCCTGTCAGCGGCGCATCCCGCTCCTGTTTCTCCAGAACATCACCGGGTTCATGGTTGGGCGGGATGCTGAGGCCGGTGGCATCGCCCGCCACGGCGCAAAGATGGTCACAGCCGTGTCGTGTGCTGCGGTCCCCAAGATAACGGTCATCATTGGCGGCTCATACGGCGCTGGAAACTATGCCATGTGTGGGCGTGCGTTCGGGCCGCGCTTCCTGTTCGCCTGGCCGAACGCCCGTATTTCAGTGATGGGTGGCGAGCAAGCCGCCAGTGTTCTGGCAACAGTGAAGCGCGACAACATCGAGGGTGCCGGCGAGCGCTGGTCCGAGGATGACGAGGCCGCGTTCAAGGCGCCGATTCGCGAGCGCTACGAGCAGGAAGGCCATCCGTACTACGCCACGGCGCGCCTGTGGGACGACGGCATTATCGCGCCGACAGAAACGCGGCGCGTTGTCGGGTTGGCGCTCGCTGCATCGCTTAATGCACCGGTTCCGGAAACGCGATTTGGTGTTTTCCGCATGTAGGAGGGGATGAACGCAATGAGATCCGTATTTCGTATCATGGCCAGTCAGTCGCGTCGTAAGATCATCGCATTGTTCTCGCTTCTCACGGTGTTCGCCGCACCGTCTGCTGTTCATGCCGCAGACACGGCAACGATGACGTGCACGTTCGACCAAGGGGTGGTGCGTTCATTTGAGAACGGTGCCTTTGCGACGGAGGCCGCGTCGAAACTGTCGTTTCGTATCGGAGATGTTGATTTTGCCAGGCAGACCGCGGTGTTGCTGACTAAGAAGGGCCGCGGAGAGCTGCGCGTTGTGCGCGCGATTAATGCGAACCACTATCTTGAGGTGGCCAGCGAGGGCTTCCTCAACATGACGACGATCTACGATGCGGCGCAAGTTGGGGCGCCGATGCTGGCGGTGCACTCGCGGCATCTGGGCGTGATTGGGCAGCCCGTTGTCGCGCAATACACCGGCAGCTGCGTGCGTACACCTTCATCACAGTAGACGTGGCGAACATGATACCGAGCGAGAGGGGGGAGTTGCACCGGTGACGCTCAACAAGGTCCTGATCGCCAATCGCGGGGAGATCGCACGCAGAATTATCCGAACAGCGCGCCGGCTCGGCATGGCGAGCGTTGCGGTGTACTCAGACGCGGACCGGCATGCGCTGCATGTTCAAGATGCGGACCAAGCGGTCCATATCGGGCCGTCTCCATCGGTGGACAGCTATTTGCGGATCGACAAGATCCTTGATGCGGCGCGTGAGACAGGGGCGGACTGTGTGCATCCCGGTTACGGCTTCCTCGCGGAAAATGCGGTGTTCGCCGATGCCGTGGCAGACGCCGGCCTCACGTTTGTCGGGCCAACCGGCAAGGCGATGCGAGCGCTGGGTGATAAGGCGTCGGCCAAGACGGTTGCGCTTGCGGCGAACGTGCCTGTCGTGCCGGGATACAACGGTTCGGACCAGGCACCGTCGACACTGCTGGAGGAGAGCAAGCGGATCGGCTTTCCGGTGATGATCAAGGCGGTTGCCGGTGGCGGCGGTCGCGGCATGCGTCGTGTGTCGCGTGCGGAGGACTTTGCGGATGCGCTTGAGAGTGCGCAGCGTGAGGCGGCGGCTGCGTTCGGCAGTGACCTCGTTCTGATTGAGAAACTGATTGAGGCCCCGCGCCACATCGAAGTGCAGGTGTTTGGTGATCGTCATGGCAGCGCCATTCACCTGTTCGAGCGGGACTGCACGCTGCAGCGACGGAATCAGAAGGTGATCGAGGAGGCGCCGGCGCCGGATATGTCCGAGGCGCTACGGTCCGCTATCTGCGGGGCCGCGGTTCGTTTGGCCGAGAACGTGGGATACGAGGGCGCCGGAACGGTCGAGTTTCTGGTGGAAGGCGGTGCGCTAACTGCGGAGGCGCCGTGGTACTTCATCGAGATGAATACGCGGCTGCAGGTTGAGCATCCGGTGACGGAAGCGATCACCGGCCTTGATCTGGTGGAGTGGCAGTTTCGCGTTGCCGCCGGCGAGCCGTTGCCTCTCCCGCAAGACAAGGTGACCCGTCGTGGACATGCCATCGAAGCGCGGATCTGCGCCGAAGATCCGGCCCATGGCTTTCAGCCGCAGTCGGGCAAACTGCTCGACTTCGACGTGCCGAGTGGTGCGGATATCCGCCTGGAGAGCGGCGTTGTTGCCGGAAGTGTGATCCCGCCGGATTATGATTCTCTGATCGCGAAGCTGATCGTCTCGGGCCCTGACCGCGAAACGGTGCTCGCTCGGCTCCTGGAGGTTCTTGCCGACACAGTTGTGTTGGGGCCGCGCACCAATACGGCCTTTTTGCACGCTCTGCTCAGCACGGCAGAGGTGCAAAGTGCCACCATGGATACGGGACTGATCGACCGGGCGATGGACGAACTGGTGCCGCGAGAGCCCGACCTGGCCTCGGCCGTGCAAGGCGTGCTGGCGCTTCTCGCTGACAGGTCTCATGCCGCGCAAACGGGGCCTTGGTTTGCAGGCGATGGGTTTCAACTTGGTGCGCCCCGCGATCTCCGTCTGCCGATTCTGATCGATGACATCCCTCATGTGGCGCAGGCGCGATGGGGCGACGATGGTCTGACGGTAACGATTGCGGATTTGTCCACGTCAGCGTCCGAGCCGTCGGCCGATGGCACGACACGCATGCGAGTCCGAGATGGAGCGGCCTATGTGTCGCGGGGTGGGCGGCAGTCGATCATGGCATGGCCGCAGCACGTCGTTACCGCTGACGATGATGACGGAGATGACACGGTTCGCGCACCAATTAGCGGGCGTGTTGCAAAGCTGTTTGTGACTCCAGGGGCGGTGGTTGCGGCCGGTGACCGGGTTGCTATCGTTGAAGCCATGAAGATGGAGCACGTTTTGACGTCTGCGCGGGCCGGTACGGTGGGTGATGTGCCGGTAGGTGAAGGCGATCAAATTGCGCAAGGGCAGACCATCATTGTGCTGGCAGCCGATGAGGAGCTGGCGTGACATTACACATCATCAAGCTGTGCGTCGGCGTCGACTCGATTGATCAGTTGGCAAAATGGCAGCAGGCGCGCCTGGCGCAGAACCAGCGACTGCATGGCGTTGGCGAGATTTGGCATACAACCCGCATGACCCCGAAACGCCAGCCGGAGGTGCTCGACGGCGGCTCGCTGTATTGGGTGATTAAGGGCCTGGTTATGGTGCGCCAGCGGATCGTCGGTTTCGATGACGGTGCCAAGGAAGACGGGACGCCGTGCTGTCTGATCAAGTTTGACCCGGAACTCGTGCCGGTGCGGCCTGTGCCGCGCAAACCGTTTCAGGGATGGCGCTATCTCACGGCCGAAGATGCGCCTGACGATCTCAATCCGGGCGCGGTGCAAGACGATGTGGCGCGCATGCCCGCACGGATGCGGCGCGAGCTTGCGGAGCTGGGGCTGCTCTAAAGCTTGTCGCGCCAAATCAAATTCACGTCTTGGATTGCGCTGTTCGCGAGTCTTTAAGTGCGCTACCGCTCGCGACAAGCGCTCGCTACTTGAGCGCGGGCCAGCCGTCGCACACTGTTTCCGGCCGCGACTGCGGCCCGGCGCGTTGCGCCGCCCCCGCGGAGGCCCGACCGCAGGGAGGAACAGCCGTGAGCGAAAGCAATCAGCGCTGGCTATCCTGGTCGGACGCCCCCAGGCCACGACTGCGGCCCGGCGCGTTGCGCCGCCCCCGCGGAGGCCCGACCGCAGGGAGGAATAGCCGTGAGCGATAGACAACACGCGTGAGCGATAAATAACAATCTCTCACCACCCGAAAGGGTCACCCCGGGCCTTGTGCCCGGGGTCCACGTCTCAGCGAACTCGGACGGTCGAGAGGCCCGACGGCGGCACAGTCGTGACGTCCAACCGACATCCGAGCCCGCTGCACCCTGGATCCCGGTGACAAGCACCGGGATGACGCCTGTGG
>JBCCOV010000112.1:0-16291 GCA_039039985.1 Pseudomonadota bacterium
AGAAACCTACGATGCCGAGCACGCCGGCTGGGGCCGACGGCTGAAATTCCTGCAATCCGACGTGATTGAGTATGCACTCAAGCGCGCCCAAGCCGGCGACGTGACGTTTGAGACGCGCGTGCGCAAAACGCTTGATGCGGCGTTGGTCCTGATCGACCCAATCTGGGGCGGAACCTATCAATACTCCCACGCCCGGGATTGGTCGGCACCGCATTACGAAAAGATCATGGCGTTTCAGGCCAACGGCATAATCCTTTACGCGCGCGCCTACGCACAATTCAAAGACGAGCGTTACCTTGCGGCCGCAAAGAGCATTGCGAATTATCTCCTAACGAAACTGCGGAGCCCTGACGGTGCATTCTTCACAAGCCAGGATGCTGACGTCGACGAAACGATCCTGGGTAAGGATTTTTACAAACTGAACCAGTCCGAACGCGCGGCACTGGGCAAAGAACCAGGCATCGATGCCAATCGCTATGCCCGTGAAAACGGTTGGGCAGCATGGGCGCTCGCCGAACTGTACGCCGCAACCGGTGACGCAACCTACCGAGATGCAGCACGCAAAGCGCTGACGTGGACCATCGCAAATCGCACGCGTCCGAACGGTGGCTTCATGCACGGCAACAACGATCGAGGCGGTCCATACTTGTCGGACAATGTTGCGATGGGGCGCGCCTTCTTGTCATTCTATATGATCAGCGGCAAAGACGTCTGGCTCAAGCGCGCTGCAACGACCGCAGACTTCATCTCCCGCACGTTCCGACATAAAGAAGCCGGCCTGATCACGACGTTCAGTCCGCCGGCCAGTGGCGCAGCGTTTGCAGAGCCGTTTCGAAATGTCGAAGAGAACATCGCGGTCGCGCGGTTTGCGAATCTTCTGAACCGCACGCATGGAGCGGACCGCTACCGTGCGCTTGCCAAGCACGCTATGCGATTTCTCACGAGCAGAGCCGTTACGTCTCAGCGACGCTTCATGCTTGGCACAGTCCTCGGTGACGACGAACTCGCCATTGAACCCGCACATGTTACGGTGGTTGGCCGCCAGGACGACGCGGCCGCAACCGCCCTTCACAGGGCCGCTTTGAGACTACCGATCGGTTACAAGCGCGTGGATTTCTGGGACCCGACGCGCGGACCTATGCTGAACCCGGACGTGACGTACCCCAAAATGGAACGTGCCGCCGCGTTCGCGTGTGCCAACCAAATCTGTTCTCTTCCCGTCTTCAAGCCCGCGGAACTGACAGACGCCGTCCGGAAAATGATGGCGCAACGCAAAGCAGTAACGCCAAACCGCTCCAAATAGCTGTCTCAACTGACAGATAACCTGCCAGCAATGCACACTCAAACGCATCGCCAAAATAGCCCGCGATCAAAATGAAAATGATCCCTGTGCGCTCGGTTGAAGTCTGGGCCCAACACAACGCGAAAGAAGCGGCACGCACCTCGATGTACGGTTCGAAGGAACACGGATCGATTATCCGGTGCGTTCCAATGACGCAGAATCGAGATCGTCTTACCATTCGCCAATCGAAACGAACCCACATCAATCGCGTTTGCCGTGGCATGTTGGCTCCGGCGGTTCCGAAAGAGCCGTACACCAATAATATTCCGGCAGCTATAGACACCCATGTTGCCAATTGAGACAACGCGCGAACCAAACAACCGCTTAGCTTCTGGCTGGACGACATGCTTGATCCACAGAGCCAGGCCGCCGGCGACACCGCAGGATACGCGGCGCACGGAAATGTTCGCACCGCCCGCACCGAGCATTCCGACGGCATTGCGCCAACCGCAGCCATTTGAGATTGGGCGATCCGGAACAAGGCGCGCGCGAACGCCCTTACTCGTTGCAAATCGACGGCAAAGCGCGCGATCGCTCGCGAGTTCGACCAGCTGCCAGTCAACAATCACTGGGATCGGCCGTTCCAGATCGAGAGCGGGCAACGGCGAAAACTGTGCCGGTAGCCATCCTTGTCGGAGCGTCGTCGCGAGCGCCAGCGCCACCACACCAATCAGAACACTCCTCCGCACCCACTTCCAGCGCATCGCCCCGTCCATCGATCAGCATCGCCCAGCACGCATCTTTGCGTGTACACTAGCGATCGACGCCGCTGGTTTGAAGGCCAAGGGGTGGTGCGACGCACGCTGCCTGAAAAGCGTGATCAAATTGGAGCACGACGACGCGCCGCATTGCTGTCAAGCGTTGAGAGCAGGGCGGCACGCATAAATCACATAGATTTCCGTTGGCCCGGCTCATCCGCATCACTTTATCAGCCGCAATTCCTCCGCCAGGATACTTGACGCTACGTCTTTGAACCGTGCCACAAGCTCCCCGGCATCGGCCGCGAGGTAGGCCTTGTCAGCAGACGACGCGCACGCCTTCATGATTTCCTGAGCACGCTTGTCGCCCGGCACAGTGATGTCAGTCACGTCGAACGCCACTGTGTAGACGACGACCCCGTTGGCCTTCATGTTCGCGCATGTCTCTGCGGCCGAGTTAAAGGAGTTCGTATCCGGGTCCCTGTCGGACTTGAAGGTGTTGTAAGAGCCGTCCGTCATCAGGATCGCGATTTTCAACGTGTTCTCATCGCTGTACGGCGCCGGCTTTGAGACTATTGGCCAAACGCTCGACCAGTTGGGCGACAGCATGTACCAGGCCCAAGCGGTTCCAAGGTGACCAGACGTACCGCCTTGGCCGGTGAGTTCCTCGACACTCCGCTCGAGAAGAGGACGATTGCGAGTCAAGGCAACAACCGGTTGGTCCGAACAAACTCGAGACCCGTTGCTCGGCGCCCGCATCAGACGTGTGCTGTCGAGTATGCGCCCCCCAGGATGAACGTCCGTCGATTGATGAGTCCGATAATCCAAGCGCTCAATCACGCAGTTTGGACCGCCCGGCACAACAGGCCCGGCCACATCGTTCGTGTAGCGGCCGGCATTTACGGCCGATGCAAACGGCACAATCGCGATCCGCACATTATTCGCGCCAGGCGGAAGCATGGCTTTTACAAACGAATTCGTTGCATTTTTCAGCGCCTTCAGTTTCGTAAGTCTGTAGGCCATATCAAGCGGCGTCGCGTAGTCATTCATTGAGTTTGTAACGTCGAGCTGCAATGCAATTTCGAAGTTGCGTGACAGCGCAAACGCGGCTTCGGCCTCACGGACCACAGAATACTCATCAACACCGAACAGCTTCGAAAGCGATGACGGAACTTCGTACTCAGCGCGAACACTCACCCGTCCAATTGAACGATTGACGTTAACCTGGACCCTTGTCCGTTTTGCTTGCGTGGCCCCGGTATTATCGCGCATGTTCGCGTTAAAAACTGACAACGCCAAGTTCCGTGCTTGGTTGTCTGTCAGATTTTGAAGTCTCAAGTCTTTCGCAACCGCGAGCGTTGCCGCATCGACAGCTCCCGCAATACGGGTACCGGCGGCGGTTGTTCGTCCGACGTCTATAGCGAGTGCCGCTACGCTAAATACCACCGGTGTTGCCAAAGCAAATAAAATCGCAGCACCACCACTTTCGTCGTCTCGCGCACCAAGAATTCGCGATAAAACTGCATAAATCATCCACGCAACTCCAGCTGCCAACAGATAATCTGTAGCTTGATATTCAGTATATGTCATAATCTCGAGAGATCGACAACAGTGTGCGGAGGATGATTTAGAGAGACTAGAATTAAGGCTTTTGCAATTGCTGATATCTGCTTCATTTTCAAACATTTCCGCTCAAGTAAGGAGCCATCGACTACGTCCAATTTCAATAAAAAGTGCGACAGCTCGTAGTGAGCTATCGCACAAAATTCGAAACTATTTTTATATATCTCTAGCCGAATGTCGTTCAATGAGTTAATCGAAGCTGCGTAATTCCAACTGCTATGGCGCTAAAAGCCATCAGCAAGTCGGCATTGCTATCCGCTGAGAAACTTCGATTGTTGCCGGATGCGCAGTACGCCATAATATCTCTTGCTCTATATGTAGTCAGCTTGAAGCCAACGGTATAGATGATGATGCCTTTGTTCTTCATCGCGTCGCAGGTACGCTTCGCAGCATCAACTGACTTCGATCTTTCACTGCGGCCAAGTTTACCGCCGAATGTGTTGTATTCGCCGTCCGTCATAAGAACCGCAACTTTTGTTGTCTGGCCATCATGATATCGAACAGGTTCCGATGCACTCGGCCATATGCCAGACCACTCGGGAGACAAGAGATACCAAACCCAGGCTGTACCGAGATGACCCGCAGTCGTTCCGGCATGCTTGAGAGATTCAACCGATGACTTTAGCGCGTATTTGTCGTCGGTGAGCGGCATGATGGTGGCGGATGATGGACACTTTCGATGTCCGAGGTCCGAACTCGTCAACAAGCGCTTAGAGCCGAATGGGGGCAGGTCTGTATCTTGATATCTCAGGTCATGTCTTTCGTAGACACATGAAGACGAACGCCCTGTTACAGCAGTGGCGTAACGGCCGACATTGACACCGCCTGAAAACGGAGCAAGCGCGACTCGAACGCTATTCTGCCCTGTATCCTGATCTGGAATCAATATATCAATCAGACGCTTGGTCGCCTCTTTGAGTGCCGGCAACTTGTCGCCACGCATCGATGTCGTAACATCAAGCTGAATCGCCACCTCAAGGTCACCGCCCTGGTAACTCGCGCTTGCTTCCGTTACGAATCGGAACTCTTGAATGCCAATAACATGCCCCAATGTCGTTGGCACTGCCGACTCGACTTTCAATCCAACCTCGGCGCGTTCACGATTGATTTCAACATTAAGTTGGGTTGTCCTCGCCCGCGTCGTGCCAATGTTCCCTTGAATATTGGCATCGAAGACTTTGTTCGCCAATGAGTTGACTTCGTCGTTGGTCATGTTTTGAAGTCTCAGCCCTTTTGCAGCCGCAAGCGCCGCAGCATCAAGCGCGCCACTGATCCGCGCACGCGCGACGAATGCACGGCCCGTATCCGCTGCCAGCCCGCTAGCGACCATTAAGAGAACAGAAACAAGGGCAAAAACGATTGCAACTGTGCCCTGCTCGTTTTTCCGAAACGTATGAGCGCTTACACGTACAAAACACCACATTGAAACGACTCCCGGCGTCCACTGATTGCACGGATGCTCAGTGCAAGACATATGCCGACCGACCATCTACGAGGCGATGAGATGCAGCCGGAGCAATACTGGTTCTCTTTGGATAAGTTCTGCCAATAACAGGCGCACCACTGCGGCCCACAACTCCAGCCGTCCATAGGTCACTGACAAATTGAATGTCAGCGCATCCTACAATGTGGGAGACCCGGCAACGGCGCACCGATAATCATTCAAGAAGAGTGGCCCTGAGGACGTTGCAATCCCTCAATGTTGCCTCATTTTTAAACAAATTCGTTCCAAGCTGAAGACTATTGGTTGCGACGAAATTCAGCAAAAGATTGATAGCATGCAGAGAGTAATCACGTAAGATTCGAGAACATTTTTACATTTGAGCATCTGACTACGAGAGTGCTTCAAATTTTTGCTTATTGCGGAGATGATCCAATCAATGAGTCCATCAGAGTTGCGAAAGACGATTCGTAGAAAACCACTGCGACGCAATGGGGACAGCACCCCGTCTTGATAGCACCACTCGTATCCTTCATGGACATAGGACGACGATCGTCCCAATTTGGGATTAGATCATTTCCGTCGCAGGCGGACTCACTTCGCTGGCGCCCTACGTTCGATTCAAGTTGGCCGGCCACCCATGACAGCGTACCGCTGGGTGGCCGACCAGAAAGACCGAAAGGACGGTGTGGGATGGTTTCAGCAAAACCTGCTGAAACGCCCTAGTGTTGTCGGGATTCCCCCAGGGCCTGGACGGTCGATTTCGACACCCTGTTTGGTTGCGCTGACGTAAGCAGCGCCCAAGTTCTCTTACATGTGAGCATTGCGCATTCTTCGGCCAGTAACCGGGCGCCAGTGTCGTCTCCATGCTTGAGGCGCAAGTCGTTTGCCGTCGCGGGCGCCATAGCCGTATGCGCGGCATTGATCCCGGCGTATGGCACGTGCACACGAGCGATATCCATCGTCAGCCCACCAGCGATCACCAGAACAACGACAGCAAGAGTAAAGATAACTGCAACCTTGCCTGTCTTGTCTTTCCGAAACGCACGCGCACCTGTCACGATATGAGACCACATTGATACAACTCCCGACCTCGATTGAACTTGCAAACGATCCGTGCAAAACCGATGCCGACAGATGATCTGTATAGCGGCGCAAATTTATCTGAGGACTTAGAGTTGCCGAGATCTTAACCGCGGCTTCAAAATGCGGCGCCAGCTGACGACGCTCAAAGTCGCGACGTGCCAGACGCAAGTGGGTGGCCTCGCGTCAGCCGACCGTCAGAGCGGATCGGCACACCGCAAGCTCATGTTCTGTCAAAACGCTAAAACGGCTGCGTCTCAATGCGCTCCGCCTGAGACACCGGACGATGACCGGCACACGTGAACCTACGTCACCGACCTGCGCCCCATGTTGGAGTCAAATTGTTCGGTTCAACCTGGCCGCCCGTCCAACGGGGCGACGTCATCGGGTGCCGGCAAAGACGATCGGGAGAATCAGGTGTGGGCCGGGGGTGCGCGTTCGCCAATGGCGAACAGACCCTACGAACGGGCCCTAGAAGTCCGAGCAGATGCCGTCTTTCTCCCAGTCGCCAAACCGAACCGGATCCGGGCCCTGCTGCCCACCGATCTCCTTCGGCCTACAGCCCGCCGTCCGCTTCGCCGCTTCCCGGCGCTCCTCGGCTTCGGCGAGTGCACGCTTGGCAGCATCCGTGAGTTCGCGCGGCGGCACTGCCTCCTTGGCAGTATCTGGGCCACCGGTCGCGCCCTCGTCATCTTTATGAGGCTCAGCCATGATCACGGGCTCCATCGTTGCAAATCCAGGTCCTGAGACGCACATATACCTTACGAACGGGAGTGGAAGCGGTTTTGTCTCAAGATCGAACAGCAGCCGCGAACTCCATCCGAACGCGGGATTTAGCTGACAAAATGTCTTTCAACACAATCAAAACTGGCATGCTCCTGGCCGCATTGAGCGGAATTCTCGTCGTCATTGGCGGGTTTATGGGCGGTGAACTCGGCATGATCATCGCCTTGGTCATCGCCGGCGGCATGAATGTGTTCGCGTACTGGAACTCAGATAAGATGGTGTTGCGCATGCATAATGCGAAACCCGTCGATGAACATGCCGCACCCGAACTCTATCGCATGGTCGCGGACCTCGCCCGGCGGGCCGACCTTCCGATGCCGGCTGTTTACATCATCGAGAGCGAACAGCCGAACGCGTTTGCCACAGGTCGCAATCCGCAAAACTCCGCCGTTGCCGCGTCGACTGGCCTTCTCCAACGCCTAAGCCGCGAAGAAATTGCAGGTGTGATGGCTCATGAATTGGCCCACATCAAAAACCGAGACACGCTGATCATGACGGTCGCCGCAACAATCGGCGGTGCAATTTCGCTCCTCGCAAACATGCTGCAATTCCGCATGCTCTTCGGCGGTAATCGCGGTAACGGGGTTATGGGTTTGATCGGCGCTCTCGCGGCGATGCTTTTAGCACCGTTGGCAGCAATGCTGGTGCAGATGGCAATCAGTCGAACACGGGAGTATCGGGCAGACCGCATCGGTGCAGAAATCTGCGGCAATCCGCTTTGGCTGGCGTCTGCACTCGAGCGCATCCAGGACAGCGCGCGCCGTATCCCCAACGAGGCCGCAGAGAACGCACCGGCGACGGCCCACATGTTCATTATCAACCCGCTCATGGGGCGTGGATTTGATAACCTGTTTTCGACGCACCCCAATACGGAAAACCGGATTGCGGAACTCCAGCAACTTGCGAACGCCATGGGCGCGACCGGCGCACCCACTTCGTCGCGTTCGCAAGGCCCTTGGAGCCAATCATCGTCAGGCCCGACAAGTGTCCCAACCTCGGGAACAGGCAACAAGCGCCGCGGGCCTTGGGGCTAGCGCGTGTCTCAGAGCAAAGGCAACAACACGCCGCCTTCGAAACGGCCGAACAAACCGGCGCAACGCAAAGCCCCACGCCGAAAGAACAAAACGGGGGACCAGTCACGCGACGTGCCTGCGGGCCTTCGCGTGCGCGAAGTCGCGCTGCGGATTGTCATTGGAATTACCGCCAACGGGCAATCAACGGACGACGCCGTAACGACTGCATTTCGGAGTGCAGACACTTTAGATGCGCGCGATCGTGCAGCAGCACGGCGCATCGCCATGGCTACAGTCCGGCGGTTTCATTCTCTCGACGCGACGGTGAAAACCTACCTGGAACGTGGCTATCCCAAGCGCAGTGGCACATTGCGCGACATACTGATTGTCGCCGCCGCACAACTCATTCTGCTGGCGGCGCCGGCCCACGCCGTTATTGATCTTGCCGTTCGCCACGTCCGGGGTGAGCGGCGCGCCGCACCCTTCGCGGGACTGGCCAATGCCGTCCTGCGACGGTTGTCCGAGACTGGCACGGAGCGGTTCACGCAGCAGGACGCGTTTGCGCTCGACATTCCCGTATGGCTGCAACACAGTTGGTCGGCCGTCTACGGCGCCGATCTGGCCCGTGATATCGCCCAGGCATCTCTGCACGAGGCGGCATTGGACATCACCGTGAAAGATGATGCCAACGCTTGGGCTGAACGCCTTGAGGGTTTTGTCACCCCGACCGGTACGGTGCGCCGCGCAAACAGCGGCCGGATCAGCGAATTGCCAGGTTTTGCGGATGGCAGTTGGTGGGTTCAAGACGCAGCAGCGGCTATACCGGCCCGCTTATTCGGCGACGTTGCCGGGCGCGACGTTCTTGATCTGTGCGCGGCACCTGGCGGGAAAACGGCACAGTTATCGGCATTCGGTGCCAACGTTACGGCTCTCGACTGGTCCGAAAGGCGCCTCGAACGTCTCAACGACAACATGCGCCGGCTTGGGTTCAAACCAGAAGTTGTGTGCGCCGATGCCATGACGTGGCAGCCGAACACACTGTTTGACGCCGTTCTCGTGGATGCGCCATGCAGTGCCACCGGCACGCTGCGACGCAATCCGGATATCCTTCACCACCAATCATCTCGCGACCTGGCCGCCTTGGCCGAGCGACAGGAGGCGCTTCTCCGCCGCGCAGTCGCGTTCGTCCGGCCCGGCGGCACGATCGTCTACTGCACATGCTCACTCCAGCCCGACGAAGGGCCGGACATCATCGCCCGTGTGCTGACGGATACGCCAAACGTCCGACGTCTTGCCGTAACGGAAGGTACCGATCTTATCCCCGCCACTTTCGTAACGCTGGACGGCGATGTGCGAACTTTCCCCACACATTTTCCCCACGAACGGCCGGAGCTCTCGGGCTTGGATGGGTTCTACACGGCGCGGCTGCGCCGGGTCGAATAATCAACATTGTTCGCCACGAACATGGTTTCCCCACGATTCGGCATGAGTGGAATCGCTGCGCGTCGGTAGCCGATGTTATAGTACGTCAGAACACAACCGATTGGGCTGGACCATTTACGATGTCTCTCTCTTCGGCAGCTGACCAGCTTATGCTGGCCCGCCTGCGCGCTGGACGCACAGCCCGCGGGATTGCAAGTGGCATTGGCAGATCGTTTGGTGTGCGCCCGGAAGTCATTGGATCTGACCGCGACACAATTCGTCTATCGCCAAGCGACATTCACCCCGGCGACCCGAGCTTCTTCACGCAGGCCAAGCAAGGTCTCGTGACGCTGTCGGGCCAGACGGCAAATCTGTGTGCTGGCGGCCTGTTCGACAATCCGCCCAACGGGTCGGAGTTTCTGGCAGCCGCGCACGGATTCATCTGGTTGAAGGACCTGCGCGCGTCAGAGGCCGGTGAAGCTGATGACCTGATGCGCCAGTGGACGATTGATTGGCTTGGCGGCGCGGATCGGTCCGACCCAATTGCGCGGAACCCAAAAGTAATGACGCGGCGCATTCTGTCGTGGCTGTCGCATGCCGATATCCTGCTGCAAGACGTCGACGCGGATGTCTACGACGCGTTTATGGACCGGCTGATCTCCGACCTCACCGACCTAGCCGGTCGATGGCGGAAGATCGCGGATCCTGGAGACCGCGTTCAAACGCTCATCACGCTTCTTGCGGGCGGGGCCGCACTCTCATCATGCCACTTGATCGCAGACACCGTTCGGCCCAGCGCGGAATCTGCATTCGCAGAACTCATACGGGCCGATGGCAGCCACGTGACGCGTAATCCGGCACTTCTGGTCGACATCCTCCTTGATGTATTGCCAATCGCATCCGCATGCGAGGCTTTAGGCTCTCCTCTGCCGGAGACAATATCCGATCGCAGCCAAAACGCGCTTCAGCATATCCGTGAGATGCGTCATCCCGATGGAAGTCTCGCGCGCTTCAACGGTGTCGGCAGCACGCCACGTGCGGAGCTTGGCCGCCTCGTCCTCGTCGGCTGCACCACGGAAAACCAGCATGACGCGGTTTCGATACACGGTGACTATTTGCGCTTCGACGCAGCCGACACGACGATGATTGCGGACATTGGTCCGTGTCCACCGATTGAACATGCAGCCAATGCGCATGCCGGTTGCTTGTCATTTGAACTCAGCAGCACCAGCAAACCTGTCATCGTAAACCTGGGTGCCCCGCCACTCGCGTCAACGCCGGATGTCCTCGTGGCGCGCGCCCGTGCAACCGCAAGTCATTCAACGCTCGCACTGGGCGGGCGATCGTCGGCCCGTCTTCAGCGCAGTGACAGTATGGCACAGCTGATTGGCGGCCAGCCAATTCACGGCATTAAAGAGGTCCACCACGAAGTCAGCGAAAAACCGGACGAGCTGCATCTCGTGGCCAGCCACAACGGCTATGAGCCTGTATTTGGCGTACGGCACACGCGGGAACTGACCCTCAGCCGTGATGGTAAGACACTGACTGGAAAGGATCTTATCACATCGGCCAATCGCACGATGCGTTTCGCCAGCGATATCCCGTTTGCGATCCACTTCCATGTGTTCCCGCGCAACACATGCACGCGCGAGGCCCATGCCGACGCTGCTGTGATTACGCTGCCGGATGGCGAAATCTGGCGCCTGAGCTGCACGGATGCTCAGCTGTGCCTTGAGGAGTCCGTCTACTTCGCCGATACGACTGGGCAGACGCGATGCCAACAAATCGTGTTGCGCGGCGCGTCCTTCGGTGAGACCACGGTCGCGTGGCAATTGTGCAAACTACGATGACGGTGGAGCAGATCATGCCAAGTCACCCACCAATGGAGACACACCTGGAATGGCCGAATCGAAACCCATCCGCCGCGCGCTCATTTCTGTGTCGGATAAGTCTGGCCTGACGGAACTTGCCCAGGAACTCCACGACCGCGATGTCGAACTCGTCTCCACCGGCGGCACGGCGGCTGCTTTGAAGACTGCCGGCCTGCCCGTGATTGACGTTTCAGAGGTCACAGGCTTTCCGGAAATGATGGACGGCAGAGTGAAAACACTTCACCCGCACGTTCACGGCGGCTTGTTGGCCATCCGGCACAACGACGACCATCAGAATGCAGCCAAAACGAACGGCATCGAGATGATCGATCTTCTGATCGTGAACCTCTACCCGTTCGAGGCCACGGTACGGCGCAAGGAAGACGCGGCGACTTGTATTGAGAACATCGACATTGGCGGGCCGGCCCTGATCCGCGCGGCTGCCAAGAACCACGAAGACGTCACCGTTATCGTTGATCCAACCGACTATCCGGGCTTGGTGGCAGAGCTGGAAGAGTATGGTGGCGCGGCATCCCCGGACTTCCGCCGTCAGATGGCCGGTAAGGCGTTTGCACGTACCGCGGCCTACGACGCGACGATTGCCAACTGGTTCGCCGAAGAGCTGGACCAGCACGCGCCCGGCTATCGGGCCATTGGTGGCCGGTTGGTCCAAGGCCTCAGGTACGGCGAAAATCCGCATCAAACCGCAGCGCTTTACCGTACGGCGGAACAGAGGCCGGGCGTCGCGACCGCAACGCAGGTTCAAGGTAAGGAACTGTCGTTCAACAACCTCAACGACACGGACGCGGCGTTTGAGCTGGTCGCGGAATTCAATGCGAACAGCAAGGCGGCCGTTGCCATCATCAAGCATGCAAACCCCTGCGGTGTTGCCTGCGCGGATACGCTCACGGACGCGTATCGTGCCGCGTTGCGGTGCGATCCCGTTAGTGCATTTGGCGGGATCATCGCGCTCAACCGCGCCGTCGACCCTGAGACAGCCGAGCTGATTACAGAGCTGTTCGCGGAAGTCGTCATCGCGCCGAGCCTGACCGAAGACGCGCGACGGGTGTTCGAGACCAAGCGCAATCTGCGCGTCCTGACAACCGGCGACCTGCCGGACCCGCGCGACGGTGGCCTGATCGTCCGGTCCATTGCCGGTGGGCTCTTGACGCAATCTCGCGACAACCAGGTCATCGACGATGTCGAGCTGAAGGTCGCGACGGAACGCCAACCGACGTCGCAAGAACTTGCGGATCTCAAGTTTGCATTCCGGGTCGCAAAGCACGTCAAGTCCAACGCGATTGTCTTTGCCAAGAATAACGCCACGGTCGGAATTGGTGCCGGCCAGATGAGTCGGATCGATTCCACGCGGATCGCCCACACAAAGTCGCTTGATGCCGCAAAAGCCGACGACTTGGCGGAGGCCCTGACGCAGGGATCCGTCGTGGCGTCTGATGCTTTCTTCCCGTTTCCTGACGGTGTGATTGCCGCTGCAGACGCTGGCGCGACCGCGGTTATACAGCCGGGTGGCTCCATTCGCGATGACGAGGTGATCGCAGCCGCAAACGAGCGCGGGCTGGCCATGGTGCTCACCGGGGTCCGCCATTTCAGGCACTAACTGGCTGTCGCCCATGCCCACTGCCGCACAACGTATTCAACCGGCAACTTTGGTCCGCTTGCGGCCGGCGACCAGCGACGATTGGCCAATGATACGGACTTGGCTTCGCCTGCCCGCGATCGAAGCCTGGTGGGGCCCGGCGAGCATTTGCGAAGGTGAAGTGATTGCGGCCTTGCAGGCGGACGCCGCAATGGCCCGTATCATAGAGGCTGACGGCCGCCCAGTTGGGTACGCGCACGCCATCGACGCCAGCCTCTGGGGCGACGAGCTTCCGCACGGCTTGCCCGTCGGTACCTGGGACCTCGACTTGTTTGTCGCAGACCCCGAACTGCGTGGGCGCGGCGTCGGATCTGAGGCACTCAGCCAACTAAAGTCGGAAGTATTTGCCACGACGCTTGCCGTAGCGACCTGCATCTTTCCGTCAATCGCGAATGAGCGCGCGGTGCGCGCCTTCGAGAAAGCCGGTTTCGCCTACAAGAGCGTGTGGCAGGACCCAACCCATGGGCCATGCTGGTTCATGCTTTGCGAACGCAATCCGTAATCTGAGCCGGCTCAGCCGAGTGCTGCAAGGGCGATGGACGTGCCGATCACGGCCGTAAAGATCAGGAACGCTGTGATCAGTGCCGGATAGCCCCAGATCGACACCGCGACAAGCGTCGCGAGCACGACATTCATGGCCAGGATGGCGAGATCGACCGGGCGATTTTCTTCCATGCATCGCGCGGCAAACCCGACGATGGGAATTGAGCGGACGATGCGGTCGATCAGGGATCGTCTTTCGGTCTGCATGTCGTGTTCTCACGCCAGTCTGAACTAGGGTATCTGACGCTATGTCAGCATGACGGCGGCATGGGTCCAGGTACCGACGCGTCGATGCCGCAGGCAACATCGCCGCACCGTTTCCAGATGACGTCGGGAGCGGATTGTTGGGGCGGCCATTAGCCTCGTGACGAGAGCCCGAGCAGCAGCCGCGCCTCATTCGGCGTCGCCGGTTTACCGCCAAGTTCAGTGATAATCCGGACGGCCTTTTCAACCAGTGCCCGGTTACCAGGCGTCTTCACGCCCTTCTCAAGGTACAGCGTGTCCTCCATCCCGATCCGGCAATGACCGCCGAGGATGTAGGCTTGAGCAAGCATGGTGAACGCGTGGCGGCTGGCTCCAAACGCGGCCCACTCGCAGTCCCTCGGCAACAGCGACTGAGCGTGCATCATCGAGGCCGGCGATGAGATAAACCCGTACTTTATGCCGGTGACGATCTGAAACAGCGCAGGCGTCTTCAACGTGCCGTCTGCAATCAGATCGTGCGCAAGTTCGATATCACCGGAATCGAAGACCTCAAGCTCAGGCTTCACACCGGCTGCGTACATGCGCTCAGCCATCAGCTTGATGTTGCGCGGTGAGTTGATAACCGCGCCGCCACCAAACCAGTTGGTGTTCAAGTCGAGCGTGCAGATTTCAGGCTTCAACTCCACCACGTGTTCGGTGCGGATCTCCGGCGTGGTCAGCATCGTTCCGGGACCGGCAACGGCCGGGTCATCGTCACTCGGCATATACCGGCCGCCCGGGCCGGTGGTCAGGTTCACGATGAAGTCGACATGACTGTCCGCAATGCGCCGCACGACTTCGCGGTAGTACTCCAGCCGCATGCTGGGCTTTCCGGTCTCGGGATCACGCACATGGATATGACAGATCGCCGCCCCGGCCCTGGCTGCCTCGATGCAGTCGGTAGCGATCTCCTCAGGTGTCACAGGCAGGTTTGCGTTCTGCTCGCGCGTGCCGAACGTCCCGGTCACAGCACACGACAGGATTGTCGGTTTCATAAGGCGTTCTCCCAGCCGGTGAGCAGGTGCTGCCCAATTGTGTTTGGCCCAAACGTGTTTCGCCGAGTTTAGCCGCCCACCCAGCCAATAGAAAAGGCCTGCCGGGCGGCAGGCCTCATCCACTCACAACACCGAAGCGTAGTTCTACGATATCAGCATCAAGGCTCCAGCTCGCTGTCCCAATAGAGGTAATCGAGCCAGCTTTCGTGCAGGTAGTTCGGCGGGAACGCCCGCCCGTTGCGATGCAGCTCGAAGACCGTTGGCCGATAGGGCTTCTGCTTCGGTAACATGCCGATCTTCTGCGGCATGTGGTTTGCCTTCCGCAGGTTACATGGCGAACACGCAGCAACAACGTTGTCCCAGCGTGTCTGTCCGCCGCGCGACCGCGGTATCACGTGATCGAACGTCAAATCAGACTTACTGCCACAGTACTGGCACGTGAATCGATCGCGCAAAAACACGTTAAAGCGCGTAAACGCCGGGTAGAGTGCCGGCTTTACGTAGTCCTTGAGCGAGACAACCGATGGCAGCCGCATCTCGCAAGTCGGGCTGCGGACAACATGGTCGTACTCTGATACAATGTTCACGCGATCGAGAAAGACCGCCTTTACCGTTTCCTGCCAGCTCCACAAAGAGAGCGGATAATAGCTCAAAGGCCGGAAATCGGCGTTTAGAACAAGAGCCGGTGCATGATCCGGCAAGGCCTGGATTGTGCTCACGTCAGTGCTTCCCGAACTCGAACCCCCGATGCCGAATGTGCCGTACCAAAAGCACCCGGTGGGTTGATTGAGTTGCGCACGTCGCACTCGCGCAGTCTCTGCATACTACGGATGTGCGACGGTTCTGTGAAGCTGGCGTTGTGAGGACAAATCACCTCGCTACACGCCACGATTCAATCAAAACCGTTCAAATTCAGAGCGTTGGCAGAATAAACGCAGAAATCACACAAAAAGCGAGCGCTTCCGTCATATCGGAACAGCAGATTTCTGTGCTTTCAGATGTGCGTAATATGCCCAAAGTAACCGGGCTGCCACACTTCGCCATGGGCGCCAACGTTCCGAGAGCTCGGCAAGCTCATCCGCTGTTGGGCGACTATCATGCGCGAAGGCGAATTGCGCACCGATTTGCAGTGCCAAATCGCCGGGCGCAAACGCGTCGGCACGGCCCAACGAGAACATGATATAGATGTCCGCGGTCCAGGGGCCAATACCCGAAATCGCAGTGAGAGCCTGATGGATGTCGCTATCGCTGAGAGTCTCAAAGCGATCGAACGGCAGATCCCCGGCACGCGCGGCGCCAGCAACAGCTTTGAGCGTGCGGATTTTCGAAGCTGACAATCCGACAGACCGACGAGTCGCCTCGCGGGCGCGTGCAATCCGGTCCGGCGTGAACGGTTGAAAATTCTTTTCGCATCGCCCCCAGATTGCGCCAGCGCTGGCCACCGACAGTTGTTGGCCGACAATGATGCGCGCCAAACCGGGAAACCCGTTCAACTGACGCCGCAACGGTGGACGTCCAACCGCATCATGTACGCCTCGGATAACAACACACTTGCGCCTCAACGCCCGCACGCC
>JBCCOV010000113.1:0-15990 GCA_039039985.1 Pseudomonadota bacterium
TCGCGGCTCGAGCGCTGGCTATACTGCGAGGACGATCCCAGCCCGCGAACGACAAACAACCAGCGCTGGCCAGCCGTCGGGCACCCCAGGCCGCGAACGCGGCCCGGCGCGTTGCGCCGCCCACGCGGAGGGCCCGGCCGAAGGCCGGAATAGCCCGTGAGCGATAAATAGCCCGTGAGCGAAAACAAGCTACAGCGACACGCACTAAGCGTACTGCGCGAGACCATGACCGAGAGACCAGTTCTCTTTCACGCCTTCGACAATGTTCACGAGAACGTCCTCGGACCGCAGGCCCGGATCGTCGCCTAGTCTCTCAACGATGCGCCGGAACAACGCCTTCTTCTGTTCGGCCGTTCGCGAATTCCTCGCGCTGATCTGGATGAACACCACGTCATCGCTGCGGGGAATATCATAGTACGTCGCACCGTAGCGAAAGCTCGCGGCATCATGCTCCGAGATCGTCATGAACTGGTCGTCCTCGGGCACGTCGAACGTCTCACGCATTGCCAGATAGACACCATCGAAGATGGCCGTCTTGTAGGCATCGGACTTGCCGGTGCGCATCGAGATGTAGACGAGTGGCATGGTGGTCTCCTGACGACTTCCGCTGAGTATCGCTGGAGACTTGACCATAATGATTTGATATGTACAGTTATTTCAAAGATAAGAGATTGAAATGACTGATCGTCCTCTCGACTTGGATGCGGTTCACGCATTCGTTTGCATTGCCGACCTTGGGAGCTTCACGCGTGCCGGTGAAGCCATGCGCACGACGCAAGCGGCCATCAGCCTCAAGCTGAAGCGCCTCGAGGCCAGGCTTGGCAGTAAACTGGTCGAACGAACGCCACGCTCCGTGCAACTGACTGCAGAGGGCGCGATGTTTCTCGACCGCGCCCGTGATCTGCTGAAGTCTCATGAGCGCGCGCTTTCCGGCTTAACGAATGCTCGACAACGGCTCGTCATCGGCATCAGTGATCACGTTGCGGGGCCGGACCTGCCGACTCTGATCGCTCGCATGAATGATCAAGATCCGCAGCTGTTGATCGAGATTCACATCGCCTCGTCGGGCGATCTGTTGCAACGGTTCGACCGCAGGGAGCTCGACGCGGCAATCGTCCGATTGAATGTTGGACGCAACGACGGCGAATTGATTGCGGAAGAGCAATTCTGTTGGTTTGCAGCGCCGAGTTGGCAGCAACGCGTTGGCGATCCCCTACCGGTTGCGACCATGGCAGAGCCTTGCGGTGTCCGCGCGCTTGCTGCCGAGCTTCTCGACGAGGCAGGCGTCGCCTGGACCGAAGTTTTTGTCGGTGGCGGTGTCCCAGCAGTCGCTTCAGCGGTTATAGCCGGCATCGGCATCGCCGCACTTGCGCCACGCATGGTGCCGTTCGGCGCACAAGACGTCGGATCACGTTTGCAGCTTCCGAAACTGCCCCGCTTACCAATCATGCTCCACACTCGGGTGCATGAAGCCCGACCGAGATCTGCACTCACTGCGCTTTCTGCCGCATTCAAAAGCGTAGCGCGGGATTAGAGCGAGTTGAGTTTGGCTGGAACCATCCCCTACCCGTTCTTTGGCCTTCCTGGCCGACCAACCAACGGCACGACTTCATGGGTAGCCGACCAAGACGACTGCAAGAGTGGGTGCAGGGCAGCAAACCGATCCCGCGTCAGGTGAACAAAACCAGAGAATCGCGTTCTCCCGATGCGCTTGTCATGCGAATGTCAGCCGGCAGGTTTGACGGCAGTCTCAAGGCTGGTTGCGAGCGCAAACAATGCGTCGTCAGCCAGTGTTTCGCCCATCACGGTCAGTCCGACCGGCGGTTCTCCGCGCGCTGATATCGGCAGGGAAATCGCACACCGGTCGAGGATGTTTGCAACCGATGGATTGCGGAGCGTCAATAGATTGATGCGGCCGTAGTCAGCGTCATCTTCGAGTTCCGAGAAGCGTGGCGGTATGATTGGAACCGTCGGCATGATGACAGCATCCAAGCCCGCGGTGGTCGCGTCTGCCGCCTGTATCATCCGCGAACGCGCGGCCATGAGTGTGGCGTGTTCATCGTCGCCTTGTTCGCGCGCCTTGAGGATCCGAACACGAACGCGTGGGTCGTAGGCGTCCCCTTGGGCCGACAATAGCTTCTCATGGATGCGGAACGATTCCGCAGCAACAATACCGCCACGCGCATTGAGTGATGGCAATTGTTCGAGTTCGTTCAATTCGATGTCTACGAGATCAATCCCGCATGCCGCAAGCCGCGCCAACGCCGCCTCGAAGGCGCGCGCAACGATCGCGTCAAGGTCCTCAAGAACGTAATTCCTCAATACCCCGAGGCGGACATTGGATAGGTCTCGTGTTGATGTTTGCCGTGGCCAACTGCCAGCCATGATTGCGTCGAGTTGCGCACAACAATCGACAGTGTTCGCCAGCGGTCCAATCGAATCCAGCGACCCCGACAGCGGATAGGCACCGGTCCGGTCGACCCGTCGCGCGGTTGGTTTGTAGCCAACGATCCCACAGAACGCCGCCGGAATGCGGCACGAGCCCCCGGTATCCGTTCCAATGCTCGCCGACACCATGTCATCTGCGACAGCAATGGCGGCGCCGGATGAGGATCCACCGGGAATGCGTCCACCGGAAATGCCGCGCTCAAACGGGTTGTGCGGCGTCGGGTAGTGGGGATTGAGGCCAACGCCGGAATAGGCGAATTCGGTCATATTGGTACGACCGATAAACACGAACCCCGCGTCTCGAAGGCGTGCGATGGCAACGGCATCCTGAGTGGCAGGCGGATTGCCGATGAGAACCTTGGAGCCAGCAGTCGTAACCTGATCTTCAATGTCAAACAGGTCTTTGATGGAGATCGGTATCCCGGCGAACGGCGATGCGGCGTTGCCGTCCTTGCGGTCGCGATCCGCTTGGTCGGCTTGAGCACGAGCGCCGGCATCATCAACATATACGAACGCGCGTGCGCCCTCCGTTTCGGGAGTTTTGATCCGCGCCAGTGCCTGTTCCACAAGCTCCCGACTGGATGTGCTGCCCGATTGTAATGCAGCGGATAGGCTTGAGAGCGTCGTCATCTCGCGCTAAGCTCCTTCGGCTGTGATCGTGGGTATGCATCCGGCTTAGCACACTTGCCCCCCGTGAATTGAAGATGGTTTTGGCACGTCTCGCTTGGGAGCAGAGCAAGACTGCGCATGCGGGCGAGTTCGTCGAAGCCCTGAGGGATTACGCGTGCTATTTGGCCAGCCTCTGCAGCGACGCAGGCCGATCATATCGCCCGCGTCTTTTCCTTCAACGGCTTGCCCTCGGCCGCGCGGTCCGTGTCTGTGTTCGTTCGGTCCGGCAGCGCGGCCTCGTCCACGGCAAACGCTTCGAGCAGCGGAAGGCACGCGGCACCAACGGCGCGTGCCCGACGACCGATGACGCCAGCCTGAATCTCAATTGGCGACAAGCCCTGACGATCAATCCTGTCGAACTCCGTCTGCACGTGCTGCACAAACCGGCTGCGGACTTGCGGTGGAAACGAGCCATCGATGACAGCCGCATCAAAGTCGATAACCGCAGACGCGGCTGCAACCGCCTGGGCAACACCGGCAGCCGCGTTTTGAAGCCAGGTGTCGAGAACGTCGCCAAGGTCCGACCAATCCAGGTCCTCGCGCTGAAGACAGTCGGGATCGATACCGTGCGCGAGAAGTTCCCGCTCAAGGCAGTAAACGGATGCAATGCGGATCAACTGCTCCGGCAATGGCGAACCGGCACCGCCGCGACCGCAAACCGGCATTGACCCGAGCGCACCTACGTTACCCCGCCGGCCCTCCAACACCCGGCCATCCAAGACGACCCCACCGCCGATGAACCAGCCCACAAAGAAATAGATGAAGCTCAGCGGTTTGCGTTTCTCGACGGTTTCACCATCGTGCTGTGTCAGCGCAAGTTGGGCCGCACACGCAGCCGTCGCGTCATTCATAACGCGCACCGGCACGTTCAGCTTGGGGCCCAGTTGTTTTGAGAAGTCGACATCCTTCCACGTCAGCAAGGCGTCTTCTGACACGCCCATCTCATCGCACCACGACCAGATCTCCGAGGGCATCGCCACACCCAGGCCAACAAGGCGTGAGCGATCGATTTTTCGAACCATGCGGCGCGCGTGCGTCGATACAAAGCTCTCGATCTCCGCGATCGACGGCAGGGCGTAGGCCGTTTCCGCCAGCGCCACGATCGCAAGGGATGCATCGAGCAAGACCAGCTCTGCACTGCGACGACCAACCTTCAGTCCAAGCGAAAACGCGCCAGACGGCTCAATTGCGTAGGGCACAGACGGCTGACCAATGCGGCCGCGCTGCGGTGCGCCTCTGCGGACCAATCCTGCCGCTTCGAGCTGCACAATAATACTGCCGACGGCGGTCGGGGAAAGGCCGGTAAGACGCGCCAGCTCGGCTTTCGGCAGGGAGCCGTGACGGCGCATCAACGACAAGATGAGGCGTTCATTAAAGCTGCGCTGTACATTCGTCGCGGCGAAACGGCCAACGGAAGCATCGCTGGCATCGGATGGCATGCGAGGCATCTCCTGCAGTACGGTTGGTTTTGACTAGATCATTTCCACCAAAGACGGACTCACTTCGCCAGCCCACACCCCGTGTTCCATTCATATTCACCGACCACCTATGAAATCGTCCCGCTGATTGGCCGGTCAGGAAGACCAGGAGACGACGTGCGGGATGGTTCCAGCGAAACCTGAAAGACTATCGCAAGATAAAGATGATATAAAAATAAAGCAACTATATTTAATTATTGCATATTCTGCTGTTGCAAGCGCGAGCCAGCCGCCTGGCACCCCAGGCCGCGAACGCGGCCCGGCCGATAGGCCGGAACAGCCCGTGAGCGAGAGACACAGCATCCGGTCACCACCCGAAAGGGTCACCCCGGGCCTTGTGCCCGGGGTCCACGTCTCAGCGAACGCGAACAGTCGCGAGGCCCGATAGCGGCACAGTTTTCAAGTCCAACTAACACCCGAGCCCGCTGAACCCTGGATCCCGGTGACAAGCACCGGGATGACGCCTGTGGGTGTGGCTGATGATCTGGCACCCCAGGCCGCGAATGCGGCCCGGCGCGTTGCGCCGCGCCCACCCCAACGCGGGTGATCCCGCGTTGGGCATTTCACATGTCGAGATGGCGAACACGCCATCTCGATGGGGCCCGGCCGATAGGCCGGAACAGCCCGTGAGCGATAAACAAACTGTCGTGAACGCGCACATGCGGTCAGCTGTCCGCCCAGCGGCGTCTCGGCGAACTGGGCGCATTCTGATCTGTCCGAGATGCGACGTCTGCTTGCATATAGGCCTCTGACAATAGGTGAAATCGTTTCGAACTTCACACCGAACGTCTGGAATGGCATGACGTTGCAACAGGAGCGGAGGCGATCCGGCGACGCACTTCGATTGTGCCGCATGATGATGTCGCGTTGTAGAGCTGCGATCGAACTGCGCTGTGAGGTCACCTGTTTGCTCGTCAGTAGCTGACGTGGCCGTGCATCGAGACGCGGATATTGGACTTGGCCGAAGCCATGCGATTGGACTGCGCCGGATTGAGGAAACTATGAGCGGATTGCTAGCCCTTCTGGATGACGTTGCTGCGATTGCAAAGCTCGCGTCGGCACAACTTGACGACATCGTAACACAGGCCGCCAAGGCCGGGACGAAAACCGCTGGCGTGGTCATCGACGATGCCGCCGTCACGCCAAAGTACGTCGAAGGGCTGCCGGCGGCGCGCGAGCTGCCGATTGTTTGGCAGATCGCAAGAGCCTCGCTCTTTAACAAGCTCGTCATTCTACTGCCGATCGCATTGCTGCTCAGTGTCTTTGCCCCATGGATGCTGCCACCGCTGTTGATGCTCGGCGGCGCCTATCTCTGTTACGAGGGCGCGGAAAAAATCATCCATATCTTCGGCGAACCGGAGTCCAAGGCGCAGGAAGCGGTCACAGTGGATGCGGCACATCTTGAGCGCGCGCGCGTGTCCGGCGCAATCAAGACCGACTTCATCCTGTCCGCCGAGATTATGACAATTGCACTGGCGAGCGTCCAAAGTGGCAGCGTCTGGATGGACGGCATCGTGCTGGCCATTGTTGCGATTGTTATCACGGTCGTCGTGTACGGCAGCGTGGCGTTGCTGGTGAAAGCCGACGACCTCGGCGTGCGATTGGCATCACGCGGCCATTTCTCCGCGACGCGGGCGCTTGGTCGGGGCATTGTCAAAGCCATGCCCTCGGTCATGGCGACGATTTCGACGATCGGTACAGCGGCAATGCTCTGGGTCGGCGGCTCGATCATCATTCACGGTCTCAAGGAGTTGGGTGAGACCACATTGTACGCCGTGATCAAGGATGCCGGGAGCTGGGTTGCATCGCTGTTGCCGGCGGCCGAAGGACTGGCGCAATGGATGACCGTGGCAGGGCTTGATGGCATCTTCGGCCTCGCCGTTGGATTGGTTCTCGTGCCGGTGCTCGCACCGTTCCTTCATATCAAAACGGCAGGTGCCGCCAGCTCCGGGCATTAGACCATTTCCGCCATCGGCGGACTCGCTTTGCCGGCCGAGAGCCCGTGTTCGATCCAACTTGGCCGCCCCATGACATCGGACCGCCGGCCAGGGAGACACAAAGACTGGTATGCGGGATGGTTCCAGCCAAACCTGAAGTGATCTCAGGCGAACGACGATGCCGCACAGTTGTGAGTAATCCGTCAACGTCGAACGATCACGGCTTGGTTTTTGCTGCATAGACAGCAACAACAGAGCGGCCGCGGTCCGCATCAAATTTGTTCATTGCCTGAAGATACAAATCTTCAGTTTCACGAAGACTGCGGCCACACATCGTGTAGACGACATCTCTGGCAAATTGGTTTTTGAAATAGTCAGACATGACAAACACGACAAACGCTTGGACGTCGCTTTCATTGAGCCCGAATTTGGCGTGATGACGCCGGTAGGCATAAAAAGCCGTCTTTTCGATTGACTGTCGGAAGTAAGAGGAGATCCGGCGGCAGTCCTTTATGACCTCAACGCGCAGCACTGCGCGCTGCAATGCACGGTCGTCGGCTTCCGCCCACCACTGATAGACAGGAAATCCGGCGAACAACATGGCAGCTACAACGATGATGCGCTTAACGTTGATAAACGCCTCAACCAGTGCAGACACGGCCTGTCTCCCATCTTCCATCTTCCATTGCCCAGTGTCCGTGCCGGGCTCAGCCGGGGTCCGCAGCTTGTCCCTGTTGCACGTGTTTTGCAAAATCCGAAACGATATTGCGGCCACCGTCAGCTTGGATAACTTCAATAATCTGATCAAATGATGCATCTGTCTTCAAAATACTCAAACCGCATTTTGAGAACAGATTTTGCCAGCTTAGGCGGCCGTCCATATAGTCGTTGTTTAGAAACGCCAAAAAGTCGTGTATTTTGTTTCGCTCCAACCCAAAATCGGCATGGTGCGTTCGCCAAGCTGAATTGACGCTTCTTTCGATAGTCGACGTATAAAACGAGGAAATCGAGTCGCAATCGCGTATAATCTTAAACCGCGACGCTGTTCTTTCAAATGCGCGATCGTCTGCTTCTGCCCACCACTGATACGCGGGAAAAGCCGCGCATACCGCAGCCAGAACGACCACGAACTGTTCGAGTGCGAAGGTCAATTGACTGAGCTTTTGCATCGAGATGACCCACGTACTCAATGTTGCCTGGATGAGTATGCAGACCGACGGCAGGCGGATCGTGATCGGCGCACTGTTCGGCGAGCATTTGGGCACGAACAGGGCAGCTGGGCGCCCGCGGGCTATAACAGGATTGCGGTGTGGACTCTGTGCTGCACCCGATCTGTTTCTTCAGGCGTTCGATGCATGAAGCGATTGTTCGGCGCGGTGCAACGCCGGAAGTTATGACAACGTGTCTGCAAACGCGACGCGCGGCAGCGCTTCCAGACTGCCGCCGGGTGTTGCGTTTCTCAGGACGCGGTCGTGCGCTTCAAAGACATCGCGTAGCGCTTTGAACTCGGCATTGGCATGGACCATGGACAAGCGCCGCGCCTGCGTTTCCGGCGTGCACTCGTGGCGCCGATCGCCGTCATCGATGTCATAGGCGTAGAGTTCGGGGCCGTCGTACGCGAGGTCGCATCCGATGATGGTCACCGGATCGAAGCCCAGATGAAATGCCAGTTGCGCCGCAAAGACGACAACGCTCGAGTCGTTGCCAATGCCGCGGTCGGCTCGAACCTGCACGCCGCGCTTCTGGATCCCTCCGCGGCGCGAGGGCACGAAAACGGTGCGCTCGGGTTGTCCGAACTGTTGCCACGCGGGAAGCCGTGCGATCTGATCTCGATAGAAGCATGTCCCGAAGTCTTGAGCTTCAATCTGCTCGGCAAAGCTGGCGTAGCAATGCCGATCCGAAATCGTGTGAAAATCGATGCGTGTGTCGGGAAACAGCTGATAGCTCTTGTTGACTGTCATCAGCAGGGTTGTGTGACCGGCTATCAGGTGCAACGGCAGATTGCGCATTGAGGGGCCGGATCCTGCAATAATCAGGTGCTGCCCGGCATAAGCACCGCGGAGATCACGGATAGCAGACCGAATCCGCCGCTCCCGCAACGCGGATGCGAACTCGCCAAGCGCCCACCAGGCACGCTTGAATGCGGCCTTCCGCAGTGGAAACGGCGCGGTCTTTGGGGGCGATAACGCCCGCGTGGAACCCAGTGAAGAGGGATTTGACACGCCCCTATCCTGCATGTGCAAACGTACGGATTAAAACCGTGCTTTGTTTAGATCAGCCGTCGCATCAGCACCATAGGCATAGTTACGAACGTTGCACGAAGGCACCAGTGCTGCAATCCTGTAGACTAGCCTTGGTTACTCTCTCACCTCGGCTGCTCTCTCACCTAGAGTCTTTCAGATTGAGCTGGCACGATCCCACATCTCATTCTTTAAGACGTCATGGCTGGCCGCCCAGCCACACGATTTCAACGGCAGGAGGCCAAGTTGAATCGAACACGATGTGTATGGGCCGGGGAAGTGATTCCGCCCGTGGCAGAAATGATCTATGGTTCAAGCTACCTTATCGTCTTCAACGAGGCATCTTCAGCCGCTGCTTCAGAAAAATCGCTAATTGGCTCATGTATGATTCAGTCGTTTTGATCTCACAGTCCGCTCAATTGAAACCGGATATGAACTCTGCAGCGCTCGTTCCGAACAGCAGCGTTTCCTCCGGCATAATGTGTTGCGCAATCCGCGTTTTGTATGGCGAACCCCGCACGAGTTGGTGGCGCAGCACTGCACTGGTCCAAGGGCCGCATCGGCGTCGGTTACGGGACGCAACTCCGCAACATGAACGCGTTACTGCGCCGGATACGCGGGATCAAAGTCCCTTCCGCACTCGGAACGTCGGTCAAGACAAGTGACGAACATCGTGGTGATCAATCTCGAGCGAGAGGCGGCGCGTCGAGAGCATATGACCGCGGCATTGGCCGGGCTCGATCTCCCGTTTAAGTTTATCGACGCCATTGATTTGCAACTGGTGACGGATGCGTATCTCGCACGTCAAGTCGTTGATCCGGACATCCTGGATACAATTGGCCGCGGCATGACATGCTGCTTTCTGAGCCACCGCAAGGCTTGGAACGTGGCAGCCAATGCACAGGAGTGGACCGTAATCCTTGAGGATGATGTGCATTTCGGAGAAGGCACCAAGTTCTTTCTTGCGACGACGGATTGGATTCCGCCTGGTGTCGAGTTCGTCAAGCTAGAGACCTTTGGTCAAAAGGTTCTCGTTCAGCGTCGCGGTCACCACATTGGTGATCGCCGACTCCTGCGTCTGGCATCGTCGCACGTCGGCGCCGCCGGCTACATGATCACCCCTCGCATTGCACAGCGCCTTCTTGAGGAAAGCGAAACCATCGATTGGAGTATCGACAAGTTTCTCTTCGATCCGGCCTATCCCAGACTACGCGACTTAGTCAGATGGCAGTTAACGCCCGCGTTATGCGTTCAGGACTCTCATCTGAATAAAAACCTTGGCTTCGCCAGTGCGCTCAAGGCTGATCGCGCATCTCGACCACGTCCGCTCCAGAGAAAAAGCAAACCGCCGTGGGTACGCTTGGCAGGCCATATCTCCAGACTGCTATTGGATCGCCAACGCATCGAAATCGCTTTTCAGTAAGCTTCGAGATCAGTTGGTGTTCGATCGCGAAGCCGTAGGTGGCGAAATCTGATCGGTCACAATCGGCGGAAACTGGCGGACATCTCGTCAAACACGTCGCGTTCGCCGGTCCAATCATGGGACGGCTTATTCATGCGAGGCGGGGTTTTGAAGTAGTGCTTCGTCCCACCGGCTTGATCCGTGAGTGCGAAGCCACAAACCGAAACCCCGTCAAGTGACCCAAGCACGGATTCGATCCATGCAAGCGTGACGATACCGGAACTCGGTGGCGCACCGCAACGAACCGCGGCTGTGGAGACAACCGACACCGGCGCCACGTCAAGCGCCTCATCACGGCCCATGTATTCGATAGCCATGTCTTGGCCGTCTTCTTTGCGCCATTGAATTGGTGAACCGGTGATTGTTAGATGGGGCCGGAACTCCTGCCGCCGCACGACGCGCTGATAAAATGGCGACCGACACCAAACATCACACTTAGTTCCATAGTCATTAGAAAATTCACGTGCTGTCGAGAAATTGTTGAACCGGATGACAAGAGCGTGGCTATCTATCGCTTTGCCAAGGCCACGACCGACGTCACACGGAGAGTTGCCCACAACACAAATACTACCACTGTTTTCGCGAATGAGCTTTGCAAATGAGCCTTCATGATGTGAAAGAAACTGTAGTGCATCCAAATCCGCTCGATATCGCGTCGCGAAACTATCAGAAAAAACAGCAGCGGCCTTTGTCAGTTCGAGAAAGCGAACGTGATAATTCGACGTACGGCCCAGCGCGTCCGCGGCCCGGCTAAACATTCCGGCTTCGGCATAAATCGCTGCGAGGTAGATAAGCTCGGTATTGTTCGCGACCAGTGTGTCGCCGCTACTAGGCACCACAGATGCGACCGGTGCCATATGCTTAAACAGCTTAACGCGCTTTTTCATGCGGGCGTAACCAGCAGGAGCCGCCTTTATGGCTTCGACGCTTAACTGCAGCTCGTTGCCGGAGAAGCGGGAGCCCTTCACCATGCCGGCGAACCGTGAGACATGACGCCCGATGAAACTCACTGAACACCCCTACGCTCTCTAACTCTGAAGTTCGGTTGCTGTGCTGGCATGTTGGCGGTGAACGCACCTGCATGTAGCCTTGAGGTGCTCACAAGTCCATAGGCCGCCATCGTCGGCATTCCAGTTCGCATCTCCGCCGAAGGCACGGATCAACCTCGGCCAGCTCAGCTCGCCGTATACGTCCTCAGTGCGTGCCAAAACAGAGGCACGATCGTGGGCGCGCCTCTGTGACGATAGGTGATCAGGAAAGCACACCTTAGGACGATCAAAGATCACGAGGTCTGGGGGAGCAAGAACGAGTTGAGCTGCAATCCGGAACAACGATCCAGCTTGGGTCCACCACGATATCGATTTCGCGGCTTCCACGGTCATTAAACCAGCGCTTGGGCGCGACCACAAGCCCGTCTGTGGCATGGTCAATATAGGCGGCCCACCAGGAAAACGTACTGTTCGAAATGACCTTATGCTGGCACAGCATTAAACCGACAAAGTCGTCAAGCACAGTTGCGCCGCGGAAAACACGAACAAGCTGGCCATCGGCGAGGTTCTGCTCGCACCAATCCGGATCATCAGAAAAGAGCTCTACGCGCTCAACACTCTTTCCCGTTGCATCCTTGATCGAAGTTATCGCATTCTCGATATATGTTCTGTAATCCAGTTTGGCCAACGTATTGTGACCAAGGTAGTCGCCGCGTCTGATATGACAACCAATAGTGTTGACCTTAATGGATGCCCTCAAGTCGGCGCATAACAGGAGTGGCCGGCGAACTCTATTTCGGATTTCTTCTTCATAACCCTTAAAATACAGAGGGCTTTGCCATAAACCATCAAAGTACGTCGCGCCTGAAAAACCTGGAATTGGAGAGTACCCAGCCTCCTTATCTTTAACATAGGCGATACCGAATAGTCCAAGTTGAATACCATAGCTTAAGCGCTTGAATTTTCGTGCCCGTTGAGCCTCGGCCGGGACAGTGTCTGTGGTTGCCATAGGGAAACCGTATTCGAGAAGTTTTGGAGTTTCGTGGTGTCGTCGGCGCTGATTATAAAACGACAGATCAAAGACGACGCGACGATTGTATTTGAGCTCGAGCAGCTGTCCAAATGCATACTGAAACAGTTGATTGCCGAGGCCACCCCGAATCCGGACTATAGCGTCCGCGCCCGTGGCTTGAGTAGCTGACATTGCGGCAGTCCCTTAACACTAATCAAAATCTCAATTCGGGACCGCCCACTTGAGTAAACACAGAGCGAGCGACCTAGTTCGTCGTTATCTCGGGCGCTGCCTGCATAGAGAGGTTTGCGATGTTTCGGCTGCGGTTGATGACGTCGAGAATGATTGACAATTGTTGGCATTCGACACTTTACTTGCTGGTGTCACATGTCGCAAACCCGTCGCGCGAAATGAACTTCGTGGTACGGCATGACTCGGTGTAGGCCGTACATGGTGGCGTGCTCCTGGCCTCGGCGCCTGCGAGGCGTTCACGAGCCGAGGCAAGCTCACAATAGTTATGAACTACAGCCAATTATATTTCAGCTTCGGCGTACGAGCACCTGCCCGCGTATGAAGCCAACGTATAAAACCATGTCGTAACAGCAAGAGTTAACCTCATGACGATATGCCATTTCAACGCGTCGACAAGACTGATAGTCGTGACCTGAACTTGATATGATCGGGCTTATTGCCGCCGGATGAGGCGCGTCTTCTTGTCGAAGTGGCTACTGCCATCTTGCCTACGCGGCCGCGACTCTTCCTCTCCAGCAGGCGCGTCATAAAAGATATGCACTAATCTGATAGTGACAGCTCATTCTGCCGCAGTGACGTCGAAGATCATGTGCCATAAATCTGCTGTATCTGACGAATTCTGTCGTCGAGACGTGCGCGCACCAAGGGTGCGAGAGCGTGCTGTTGGGCACTGCGAGTACGGTAACGCGTGGAGATAGACTCGCGATGAGTGGGCGCTTGGCGTCGGAAATAGCGCTATGGTATCGGTCTTTAAGGCGCACCAAACGTCAACGCCATATACAGGCGACCGACCCTGGCGACCACGAGCATATCGAAGCGCTGCGCCTTTGGCAGGCACATTTCACAGCACGCAAGTTGAATGTCGTTGGAAACGCTCAAAGCCTGTTTTTTGCCGAGCATGGTGAACTTATTGATCAGGCAGAAACGATACGATTCAATTCGGCCCAAATCGTCGATGATAAATGCCAGGGTACGCGTTGGGATATGTTGGCGTCGAGCAATCCGGATACAATCGAACTCTATCGAGAGATTAAGCCGAAGTTCTCGACACTGCTATTCACGCCCTATTGCGACGAACAATTGGCATTGCTGGAGCGCGTTCCAAGCAATATCCAGTATCTTGTCTACCCGATGCGGATGTCGATTGAACTCGCTCGGATGTTCCGCGCGCCACCGACAACCGGCGCGCAGATCCTTCACTTGCTGCATGTCCTCGATGTAAAGAATGTCGGTGTTTTCGGATTTGATTGGCGGGCGACCAAGACATTTTATTCCGATAGGCGCCGAGACCCTCATAATCACTATGCCGAATACAAATACTTCAAAAATATAATTCGTAAGCAAGGGTGGTCATTGCACGTCAACGAGCCGTGAGTGATGGACGACGCCTTTGACGTCACTGCGCAAACGTCGCGGGAGAACGATGCTGAGAGCGGCATGGGCAGCACGGCCTGCTGTCGGCCGTTTTTGCCACTCATGCACAGGTAGGCACCCTGCAATGCGTCGACGCGCTAAACTGCGACATCTTTTGCCGTCAGTTGTTTCTCGAGAAACGATGCGTAGATCCCGGAATGCTTATTGAGTTCACTGTGCGTACCGCATTCGACAATGCGACCGTTGTCCAGCACCACGATCAGATCGGCATCGAGAATGGTCGACATGCGGTGGGCAATGACGATGGATGTCCGGCTTCGTGACAATTTGGACAACGCAATGCGGACGGCGTTTTCGGCCTCCGGATCGAGCGCACTGGTCGGCTCGTCCAAGAGAAGGATCGGCGCGTCGCGCAGAAACGCACGCGCGATCGAGAGCCTCTGGCGCTGCCCGCCGGACAGCGTTCCGCCACGGTCGCCCACCACCGTATCGTAGCCTTGCGGCAGCGCCGCAACAAACTCGTGCGCGAAGGCATTCTTTGCAGCGCTGACAATCTCATCTCGTGTTGCCGGCTGCCCTGCATCGTAGCGGCCAAGTGCGATATTGTTCGCCACCGTATCGTTGAACAGGATCGAGTCTTGCGCGACTACGGAAATACAGCGGCGCAAGCTGTCGACAGACACTGTCGTCAGGTCCTGTCCATCGATCAATACGCGACCGGCTGTTGGATCGAAAAGCCTCGGGATGAGCTGGAACAACGTCGACTTTCCCGCACCGCTTCGGCCAACAAGGGCGACACGCTGCCCGCCGTCAATGCGCAGGGTCACGTCCGTCAACGCCGGTGATTCCGCGGTCGTCCCGCGACTGGGATAAGAGAAGCTCACATTTTCGAATGCGACAGATCCATCCGTCACCACCAACGGCGCTGCGCTTCGTGCGTTGATGATACGGGGCTCAATGTCGATGATGGCGTAAACGCGTTCGGTCGCGGCCATGCCTTTCTGAACGTGTGCGGATAGGTTTGCCAGACCGCGCATGGGCTGCCCGACCAGAAGCAATGCCGTTACAAAACCCGCGAAGTCTCCGAGGGTATTCACGCCACTTCCAATCCGCCAGCTGACGAAGAAAAGCACGCCCACAACCGCGAGGCCGCCCAAAATCTCCATCATCGGATCAATCAGCGCTGAGTGGTCGCCCGCCTTGATCTCAAGCGTACGCAATTGATTGAGGTCATCGCTCGCGCGATCGCGCAGTTTGTCTTCCAGCTGATAGGTCTTCGCGAAGCCGATTCCCGCCAGGCTTTCTTGCAGCCCAGCCGACACCGTTGCGATGTGCGCCTGCGTGCTTCGCGAAACCTTGCGTATGGTCCGACCGATTTTGGCTAGCGGCAAGATCGCGATCGGGAAGACCGCGATGGATATCAGAGTGAGTTGCCAGTCGATGTAGAACATCGAACCGATCACGGCGATAATCATCATGACATCACGCACCAGGCTGTTGGACAGCCGCTGGAGCATGCCGCGCAAGGAGGCGACGTCACTTGTGATGCGCGCTGTCAAGGCTGCAGCCGGCTCTCGCCCGTGCCAGACCATGTCCGCGGCGATCATCTTGCCATACATGCGCTTTTGCAACGACACGGCGACACTGGAGAAAATGCGAATGTTCAGTCGCCGACTCATGAGTTGTGCAAAGGCCTTGAGGCAAACAACGACAAACGCCGCAATGAACAACCACGAGAGATCCGTGTTGCCGTCTTGAAGGCCATCAACGATGAACTTGATGATCGGGGCGTACAGTCCGTTCACGCCGGCAAAAAAGGCCGTGAACATAAGGCTAAGCAAGATGAGGCGCGTATGAGGCTTATAGCAGTCCTGCCAGAGCCGGCGCATAGCTGACGTCATCTGCATCGATTTTGCAGCTGGTGCCATTCGGGCGGCGTCCTTCTTGCTTCGTTTTCGTCAGGCACGATCGGTACGCGCCGGTCCGATAAGACCGGAGTACGGCAATTGCTGTTGGGCCAGGGCGGCAACTCTTGGCACGGATAGCTCGGCCAAGTCTACTTGCGGCGCGCATGCCACGTACGCCGCAGCCATGAAAGCGCACAAGAACGAAGGTTGGCAGGATCAAAA
>JBCCOV010000114.1:0-15977 GCA_039039985.1 Pseudomonadota bacterium
CGTGGATCGCAAGTCACCTCGCTGCTTTCGTCCGCCGAGCAGGATGCCACAACTGCTGAGGCCGCAGCGGTCGCATGCGACGCAACGCCGTTTGGTGCCCCACCAGCGGCAGTGGCAATAGACATCACCGCAACACCGCAGCTGCCGGAACACGTTCCGGCAGAATTGCCCTCTGCGACGCACCATGCCACGCAACGACAATACACCTCTGACATGCTGCATGATCGCGATATCCTGTCAGACCGCATGTCCTGTCGGGAAGCACCACGGATTGCCGGCGTGTTGGAATCACTGGCTGTTCACGTCCAATCACTCGGGCAGATGCAGCAGGATGCAGCCGGCATTGCACGGGATGAGTATGGCTCGAGATTGCGCCAGCTTGAGACCGATGTTGGCGAGCTGCTCACTCTGACGAGAACACTCGTCGGGCGCATCAACGACCTCTCCAATCACGTTTTGCTGACGGAGCAAACGCGCAATGGCCCTGCCAACGACGCGCGCGAACCCGCGCACGAGCAGTTAGATGTTCAGGAGCCCCTGAGTGATCAACAACGGTTGGACGACCGGCGCGCGACTGACCGCTGGCCGCTAGCACGCCTTGAATACACACGCAGGTTGAAGCCCCGGGCCGAGCGTCGGTATGGGCATTGGAGCCCACCACACACGTCATCCACATCAGAAGCTTCTGATCCGCCGGTTGTGACACCGGACCCGGATCTCAGCAGCGAATCGCGTGCAACACGATATTTCTTGTCCATGGAGGACGACATTGTCGCCGCACCTTCGATCGGACCGCGGACGGCTGACCGTATGCGCTCGATCGGCATATCAAGCGTGCGCGATTTCCTCGACGCCGATCCCGAGGAGATTGCCGCAGAAATCGGAACCAGCTACCTGACAGCCAACGCCGTTGCGGACTGGCAGGACCAGTCCGGACTGATGCTGATGATTCCGGAACTTCGGGTTACGCATGCGCAGCTGTTTGTCGGCGCCGGGTTCCGCTCCGCATGGGCCATACAGGCTGCCGATGCCGCCGACGTTCAAGCCGCTGTTCTGCGGTTTGCCGTCAGCCGTGATGGCCAGCGTGTGCTACGGGACTCGCCAGCCCCGCCTGCTGACCGCATTTATAACTGGATTGAGAATGCGGCGCGCGCGGATGCGAAACGCGCAGCATAACGACAACGTCTCGTAACGGCGTCTCAGCGCGCCAAGCGTTGGAGCAGCGGCCGAATGACCAAAAATGCACGGTAGGCGCCTTCGAGTACGAACGGGATCGGCGGCGTCGACAACCAGCTGGAAATCCAGCGGTAGCGCTCCAAGGCCCCCCACATCGCGATAAACGCCCGTGCGCCGGAAACGATCTCTCCCGTCGGACGTTGAACGTGCATGCGTGCCATGGCTTGCGTCCGGCTCAAGCCCGTCGTCACGTGCGTTGCCTCGCACTGAGAGATGTCCTCCAGTGCGAGTGCTTCGTCGGCACCGCGCTGTCGCGCCAAAAACGCAATCTCGCGTCGACAGAGCGGACAGCTCCCATCGTAGAAGACACGCAGTTTGCCCAATGCATCGTCAGCACCGGACGGCTCAGATATGTTGGAGCATGATGATGTCGCCATGCGTCGCAAACGCACCTGCGACGTAATCGGATGCCCTCCAGCGGCAATTCGGCCAGGGCGAACTGGGAGAGATGGTTAAGATTGCCTCTTCGACCTGAGAGATGCCCAATACGCGAGGCGCTTTGAGATTTCGCGCTCGAACCCGCGATCCGGCGGCTGATAGAATGTCTCTCGTTCCATGGTATCGGGGAAATAGTTCTGGCCGGAAAACGCATCGTCTGTGTCGTGATCATAGACGTAGTCTTCGCCGTAGCCCTCGTCTTTCATTAAGCGCGTGGGTGCGTTGAGGATATGTTTCGGTGGCGCCAGGCTTCCGTGCGTTCGTGCTGCCCGCATGGCAGACTTATAGGCGGCATAACCGGCGTTGGATTTCGGCGCTGTCGCCAGATAGATCGTTGCCTGGGCCAGCGCGAGTTCCCCTTCCGGCGATCCCAGAAACGCAAACGCCTCTTTTGCCGCGTTCGCGTGGGCGAGGGCCTGCGGGTCGGCAAGGCCAATATCCTCAACCGCCATACGCACGAGGCGACGCGCAATAAACAAGCGATCCTCACCGCCGTCGAGCATACGGCACAGCCAATACAGTGCCGCATCCGGATCCGAACCGCGTACAGCCTTATGCAGGGCGGAAATCAGGTTGTAGTGCCCGTCACGGCTCTTGTCGTAGACCGGCGCGCGTCGCTGGACGAGTGCAATCAGCGCGTCTCTTGTTAGGAGCGGTGCGTCACTGCCAATGGCGGCGAACACCTCCTCGACCAGATTGAGACACATGCGCCCGTCGCCGTCGGCCATGCTGACGAGTGCAACTCTGGCATCATCGTCGACGGGTAGCTGTCGGCCCTCCGCCGTCTCGGCACGCGTCATCAATTCGGTCAGCGCGACATCTGTCAAACGATGGAGCACGAGCACGGACGCCCGCGACAACAGCGCAGCGTTCAATTCAAACGATGGATTTTCGGTTGTCGCGCCGACCAGAATGATCGTGCCATCTTCAACGTAGGGCAGAAAGCCGTCTTGCTGAGCCCGATTGAACCGGTGGATCTCGTCGACGAACAACAGCGTTCCTTGCCCAGCCTGGCGTCGGCCCTTGGCCCGGTCAAACGCTTTGCGCAGATCCTGAACACCGGAGAATATGGCAGACAGCTGCTCGAACGCGAGATCTGTTTCCGCTGCCAGCAGGCGCGCAATCGTCGTCTTCCCTGTTCCCGGCGGCCCCCAGAGTATTAGGCTGGGAATGCGCTTCCGGGCCAGAAGGCGCGTCAAGGTCCCTTCAGGACCAACAAGATGATCCTGGCCCACAATGTCTGCGAGACGGCTCGGACGCAGCCGGTCGGCCAGCGGGCGCGGCGCCGCATTCTCCAGACCTGCAGCTTCAAACAGGTTGCTCACGTGAGGCCTCGTGTTGGCTATTCAGCCCAACAACTCTAGCCTCACTGCGCAAGAAGTTCGAGACGCCGCAACAGCCGACGCGTTCTCAACGGGCGCGCGACGCGGCGCTTATGCGTCCGCCTCAGCGGCACCCTCGGCTTCGCGCTCCGCTGCGACGCGGGCCAGATCGTCGGCGCCCTTGGCACTTTCATCGCGATCGACTAGTTCGATAACAGCTCTTGGTGCGCTGTCTCCGTAGCGGAAACCGGCTTTGAGAACGCGGGTATAACCGCCCGGGCGCTCCGCATACCGCGGGCCCAGCACTTCGAACAGCTTTTTGACCATTGCCTCATCGCGGAGGCGGGCAGCCGCGAGGCGCCGCGAGTGCAGATCACCCTTCTTCGCGAGCGTGATGTACTTCTCGACCACCCTGCGGAGATCCTTCGCCTTGGGCAAGGTCGTCACGATCTGCTCGTGTTTGATTAAAGACGCCGCCATGTTCGAGAACATGGCCTGGCGATGACCGCTGTCGCGACTGAAGCGACGGCCTGATTTGCGGTGACGCATGTGTTCTAACCCTTACGTTGTTTGCCGGGGAGGTTCTGCTGCCTCACCTCGGGTTTGGATTTGCCAACATCGCTGCTGCGTGTTGGAAGCCTTTTAGTGAGCCAACATCGCTGCCGCGTGTTAGGCTGGCGAGCAGCAAATGCCGGAAACACGGCTGCTCAGTAAAACGTCCGCGCCTCCGCCTTTGCGCACGGAGGCGCGGCCCCCTCTCAGTATTGATCCTCGAAGCGCTTTGCCAGCTCTTCGATGTTATCCGGCGGCCAGTTCGGCACTTCCATGCCGAGATGAAGCCCCATCGTCGCCAGAACCTCTTTGATCTCGTTCAACGATTTCCGGCCGAAGTTCGGAGTCCGCAGCATTTCGGCTTCGGTCTTCTGAATGAGGTCGCCAATGTAAACGATGTTGTCGTTTTTCAAGCAGTTGGCCGACCGTACGGACAACTCAAGCTCGTCGACCTTTTTCAGTAGAGCCGCATTGAACGACAGCTCCGGATGCGCGCGCTCTTCAACGGCCTGCTTGGGCTCTTCGAAGTTGATGAAGACCGAAAGCTGGTCTTGCAGAATGCGAGCCGCCAGAGCGACTGCATCTTCGGCGCGAAGCGACCCGTCGGTCTCGACGGTCATCGTCAGCTTGTCATAATCGAGGATCTGACCTTCGCGCGTGTTCTCGACCTTGTAGGAGACCTTCTTCACCGGGCTGTAGAGGCTGTCGACAGCAATCAGGCCGATCGGCGCATCTTCAGGCCGATTACGCTCCGCGGGGACATAGCCCTTGCCGATCTGCGCGGTGAGTTCCATGCGAACCGTCGCGCCAGCATCGAGGTGGCAAATCACGTGGTCTCGGTTCAGGATCTCGATTTCAGATCCTGCCTCAATATCACCGGCCGTTGCGGGACCTGGGCCGTCCTTCCGCAACACCATGCGTTTGACGCCTTCGGAGTGAACGCGCAGAGCAAGATCTTTGATGTTCAAGACCACGTCCGTAATGTCTTCGCGCACACCAGCCAGCGACGAAAACTCGTGGACGACGTTGTCGATTTTCACAGACGTGATGGCTGCGCCTTGTAGCGACGACAGCAGAACGCGACGCAAGGCGTTACCAAGCGTCATGCCAAATCCGCGCTCCAGTGGTTCCGCAACCACCGTTGCGACGCTCGGCCGTGAGCGATCTTGATCGACCTGGAGCTTGGTGGGCCGGATCAAGTCCTGCCAGTTCTTTTGAAGTGTTGCTTCTAGGGACATTTCAGACCTCTCGGGGGGAACGTGGCCTGGAGAACCGTCCAAGGTATCGACGTCGACTGTTGAGGTCCGATGCGTCGTCCGAGGATGGCCAATTGCAGTGCAACTTGTCGTTGCCAGTTGCCAATCATCCATTGATCGGCACCGGCAGCTGCCAAACTCAGACTCGACGCCGTTTCCGCGGCCGACAGCCGTTATGCGGGATTGGCGTCACGTCACGGATCGCGGTGATTTGGAAGCCGGCCGCCTGTAGCGCGCGCAACGCCGACTCGCGCCCGGATCCCGGGCCGCAGACCTCAACCTCAAGCACCCGCATGCCGTGCTCTTGCGCTTTTTTGCCAGCATCCTCAGCGGCGACCTGTGCTGCGTATGGCGTCGACTTCCGCGATCCCTTGAAGCCCTTCATGCCGGCCGACGACCAAGAGATCGTATTGCCCTGGGCATCGGTGATCGTAATCATCGTATTGTTGAACGTCGAATTGACGTGGGCGACGCCGGACGAGATGTTTTTTCGCTCGCGGCGGCGGACTTTCCCGCGCTGCGCCTCTTTGGCCATGTTCTGTCGTACCTCGGTCGATTGCGCCTGTTACAGGCGCCAGATGCTGTACGCTCGCAAGTCTTGCCGAGCGCGTTGAATACCTAGCGGGTGGCCTTTTTCTTGCCAGCGATCGGCACGGCTTTACCCTTCCGCGTCCGTGCGTTCGTGTGGGTTCTTTGACCACGAACAGGAAGATTGCGGCGATGACGGAGGCCACGGTAGCAACCGAGATCCATCAGTCGCTTGATGTTCATCGCGACTTCACGCCGCAAATCGCCTTCAACCATATAGTCCCGGTCGATCGCTTCGCGCACTTGCAGGATCTCTGCGTCGCTCAGTTCGTTGACCCGGCGCTCTACGGCAATGCCGACTTTTTCACAGATCTGGTGCGCAAAGGTTGGGCCGATGCCGTGGATGTACTGAAGCGCTATCGGTACGCGCTTTTGCGTGGGGATGTTCACGCCAGCGATACGAGCCAAATGTGGTCTCCCGGACGTTAGTCGAGCCATGCGGTGTATAGGGTGTAGCCGGTGCGCCCGCACAGCAACGGCCACAATGAAACGGGTCAGAACAGATTAGGCGCGCGGCGCGCCGACCACAGACCCCGAATCGCATTATGAGAGCGCGCTTTTTAAACCCTGTTTGTCGAAACGTCAATTACCAAAGCGCGACGTCAGGAGGACGTCAGACTTTTGAGTATGCCATTGATTTCATTGGTTACAGCGTCAATCTGCGCCATGCCGTCAACGCTGCGCAGTTTGCCTTTTGCAAAATAGTAGCCAATGAGCGGTGATGTTTCCCGGTAATATGCCATAAGCCGGGTCTGAACGGTCTCGGCATTATCGTCAGCGCGGCGCTTGAATTCCGTATCGCCGCACGCGTCACACACGCCTGGCGTCTTCGGCAGCTTGAATTTGTCATGAAAGCCCATGCCGCAGCTGGCACAAGTGAAGCGTCCGGAGATCCGCTCAACAAGCGCCGCGTCGTCAACCTTCAGCTCGATGACCGCATCCAACTGCCGGCCTTTATCAGTCAACAAAACATCTAGCGCAGCAGCTTGTGCAAGGGTTCGTGGAAACCCATCAAGGACGAAACCCGACGCACAATCGGGCTCCGAGATCCGGTCTTCGATGATCTTGATGACGATCTCGTCTGAGACGAGTTCCCCCGCCTCCATCACCTGCTTTGCGGCCAGTCCTATCGGCGTTTCTGCTGCAACCGCCGCCCGCAGCATATCGCCCGTCGAAAGTTGTATCAGGCCATGGCGCTCCGTCATGTACTTGGCCTGAGTGCCTTTACCGGCCCCAGGTGGGCCGAGGAGTATCAGATTCATCGCCGAGGCTTGCCCCCTCGCAAGTTCGATTTCTTGATCAGCCCTTCGTACTGCTGCGCGACAAGATGACTCTGGATCTGCGATACGGTGTCCATTGTGACGCTGACGGCAATCAGCAGCGACGTGCCTCCAAGCACCGCACCAAATGACGGCGGAACCCCCGCATAAGAAATCATCACCTCAGGCAATAAGCAGACGAGTGCCAAGTATATCGCGCCAGTCACGGTAATGCGCGTCAACACATAGTCGATGCGTGCCGTTGTTTGCGCCCCCGGACGGTAGCCCGGCAGAAAGCCACCATATTTGCGCAGGTTGTCAGCGGTCTCAGCCGGATTGAAGACGACGGCCGTGTAGAAAAAGCAGAAGAAAATGATCAACGTGGCATAGAGCACCATATGCAACGGCTGCCCATAACCGAGCGCGGCCGTAACTGCCTGCAGCCAGTCTGCGGAGCCTGAGCCAGGCGCGGCCGAGAAGTTCGCCGCGGTGACCGGCAGCAACAGCAGCGACGATGCAAAAATCGGCGGAATAACACCGGCCGAGTTGAGTTTCAGCGGCAGGTGGGACGAGTCTCCCTGAAACATCCGGTTCCCGACCTGGCGTTTGGGATACTGGATCAGGAGGCGACGCTGCGCGCGCTCCATGAACACGATCACAACGATCGCAATGACCATCACCAACAGCAGCATCAACAGGATGCCGGTGGAGATGGTGCCCTGCTCGGCCAAAGTGAACAGCTGTGCGAGGGCTGTTGGCAAGGCCGCCACGATGCCCGCGAAGATAATCAGCGATACGCCGTTGCCGACACCACGGGCTGTAATCTGCTCACCCAGCCACATCAGGAACATGGTGCCACCGACCAGCGTGATCACAGTCGACAGTCGGAAAAACCAGCCTGGATCAGAGACAACGGGTGTTGCAACGCCATTGACGGTTCCAGTCGATCCTTCAAGGCCCAGCGCGATCCCGTAGGCCTGCACAGCAGCCAGCAGAACAGTTAGGTATCTTGTGTACTGATTAATCTGCTTGCGGCCTTGTTCGCCTTCCTTCTTCAGGGCTTCAAGGCGCTTATCCACACTCGACATCAGCTGCATGATGATCGACGCAGAAATGTACGGCATGACGTTTAGCGCGAATATCGCCATGCGCTCGACGGCGCCGCCCGCGAACAGGTTGAGCTGAACCAGAATGCCGCCCTGCGAATTGAACGCCTCAGCAAAAGCGCCAGGATTGATACCCGGCAGCGGTATGAATGTCCCAAGGCGATAAACGATCAAAGCGCCGATCGTGAACAGGATACGCTTCTTGAGCTCCTCAGCCTTGGAGAACGAACTCCAGCTGAGATTGGCGGCAAGTTGCTCGGCAGCTGAAGCCATCGAAGTTCCTCCTCGGGCGACTATTGACACGCGCCAACGGTCAGCGGTCCTGTGCCGCGAACATGGCCGCAACCGTTATCGGCTGCAAGAGCCGCCAGCCTGCGTCAAAGGACGTAGCGCCGAGATCAATGTCTCGACGGTGCTGACTTATTAACCACGCCTGGCCTGATACCGACAACTCCATGAACCGCCAATGCTCAGATGCGGCCGTTAGCGGGCGGCGCTCAGGACTTGGCCTTCTTTGCCGCAGACTTGGCTCGCTTTTCCTCGTCGGCCGGCAAGACTTTCGGCTCAACGATCGCAACGGAGCCTCCAGCCTTTTCAACGGCGGCCCGCGCACCTGCGCTTGCGTGGTTCAACAGAAGATCAATCTTCTGGCTGAGCGCGCCGCTGCCGATCAACCGGACACCATCCTTAGGTCGGCGCAGCACGCCGGCGGAAACAAGTGCCGCCAAGTCAACAGTTTGCGATGTGTCCAGCTTTCCGGCAACCAGCGCCCGCTCCAGAGTCGCAAGCGTCAGCTCATTGAAGTCTTTGCGGTTCCATTTGCTGAAACCGCGCTTCGGCAGCCGACGATAGAGCGGCATTTGGCCACCCTCGAACGCTCGGATTGCGACACCCGAACGGGACGTTTGTCCTTTGACGCCGCGACCACTCGTCTTGCCAACGCCCGAGCCAATGCCGCGGCCAACGCGGACGCGACGTTTCAAAGCGCCGGGGTTGTCGCGCAGCTCATTCAGACGCATATCAATTTTCTCCCTAACGGACGCTTGTGTCAGGCTTGTTCTTCGACAATGCGAACCAGGTGGTGAACCTTGCGGATCATCCCGCGCACTTGCGGCGTGTCCGCCAATGTGCGCCGACGATGCATCTTGTTGAGGCCAAGACCGATCAGCGTTGCTCGCTGAATGGCCGGCCGGCGCAATGGGCTGCCGATTTGCTCGACTGTAATCGTTTTGCCTGCGGTGTCCGACATTGGTTCAATCCAAACTCATGTGCAGCACGTCCCACGTGCGGGCCGGCTTAGCTTTCTGCGTTGGTCACGGTTCCTGAGGCTGCGGCCTCGGCATCTGCGCTGGCATCGCGCCGCCGGGCAACGATCTCGCCGTACTTCTTGCCGCGACGAGCCGCAATTGCGCGCGGGTGCTCCTGATGCTCAAGCGCATCAAACGTCGCACGGATCACGTTGTACGGGTTGCTGGAGCCGAGGGACTTCGCAACAACATCCTGCACGCCTAGCATCTCGAACACAGCGCGCATGGCACCACCTGCGATAATGCCAGTTCCTGGAGGTGCGGAGCGCAACAAGACCCGCCCAGCGCCGTGACGGCCGCCGGTGTCGTGGTGCAACGTCCGGCCTTCGCGCAACGGCACGCGGATCAGCTGGCGACGCGCGGATTCGTTCGCTTTGCGGATCGCTTCGGGCACCTCACGGGCCTTGCCGTGGCCAAACCCGACACGGCCCTTCAGATCGCCAACAACGACAAGCGCAGCAAACCCGAAGCGTTTGCCGCCTTTCACCGTTTTGGCAACCCGGTTGATGTGAACGAGCTTGTCCGTGAACTCGCTTTCGCGCTCGTCGCGGTCACCGCCGCGCCCTCGCCCACGTCCGCCACGTTCCTGTCCTTCGGGATTCCGTGCCACGCCTACCGTCCTTCCTGTCAATCCTATCGCGTACGCCTCAGAACTTGAGGCCGCCCTCGCGTGCAGCGTCAGCGAGCGCCTTCACGCGTCCGTGGTAGAGATACCCACCCCGGTCGAAAACTACGTCTTGTATCCCAGCCGCACTTGCACGCTCGGCGATCAGTTTGCCGACGGCCTCGGCTGCCGACTTGTCGGCCCCGGTCTTCAACGTTGTGCGCAAGTCCTTCTCTAGCGTCGACGCTGCGGCAACGGTCCGCCCCGCATCATCGTCAATAACCTGCGCGTAGATGTTCTTCGACGACCGGAAGACGGTCAGCCGAGGGCGGCCGTCCGAGACCTTTTTGAGCTGCCGTCGGACCCGCGCCCGGCGCCGCTCGAATAGCGATTGAGATGCCATGCTAACGCGTCCTTATTTCTTCTTGCCTTCCTTGCGGAAAACATACTCGCCTTGATAGCGCACGCCCTTGCCCTGATAGGGCTCCGGCGGTCGGTAGGACCGGATTTCAGCGGCGACCTGACCGACGAGTTGCTTGTCGATCCCGGTCAACGTGATGATTTCCTGCTTCGCCCCAGCAACAGCGACTGTGACGCCGGCCGGGATCTTGTGCACCACCTCGTGGCTGAAGCCCAAGTTGAGCTGCAGATCTTTGCCCTTCATCGCAGCGCGATAGCCGACGCCCTGGATCTCAAGCGTCTTTGTGAAGCCTTCCGTTACGCCCTCAACGAGGTTGGCCACCATCGTGCGCGACAAGCCCCACATCGAACGCGCTTGCTTGGACTCATCGACCGGGCTCAGAACCAAGCCATCGTTGCCCTGCTCGATCTTCACGCTCTGGGGCACCGTAAAGGACAACTCACCCTTCGGGCCTTTGACCTTGACGTCCTGCCCTTTGAGCGTTGCCGTCACGTTCGATGGGATGGCTACCGGTTTCTTACCAATCCGCGACATCGCACTTTGTTTCCTATCGCATGTCGTTGACGGGCGCCGCGTGATCGGCGGCGCTCGGTTTAACTACGGGCTAAAACACACTGCACAGAATTTCGCCGCCCACGTTCTCTTCGCGCGCGCGCCAATCCGACAGGATGCCTTTCGGCGTCGAGACAATCGCCACACCGAGACCGTTCGCAATCGTTGGAATGTCCCGCACGGGCCGATAGACACGCCGTCCCGGTTTTGAGACCCGCTTGATATCACGGATCGCCGGTTCGCCATTGTTATACTTCAGCTCGACTTCGATCTCAGATTTGCCGCCGGCGTGATCAACACGGGCGTAGCCGCGGATAAAGCCTTCCTCGACCAGCACATCCAGAACCCGCATGCGCAAGTTTGATGCAGGCGTTGTCAGTTTCGGACGCCGCCGCATTTGCGCGTTGCGGATCCGTGTGAGCAAATCTCCAAGGGGATCGCTTATCGCCATCGACGTGACCCTCCCTTACCAACTGGACTTGACCATGCCCGGGATCTGCCCTGTCGAGGCCAGATCACGGAGCTGGTTGCGGCACATTTTCAGTTTGCGGTAGTAGCCGCGCGGACGGCCGGTAATCTCACAACGGTTGCGGACGCGCGTTTTCGAACTGTTGCGCGGTAGCGATGCCAACTTGAGCTGCGCCGCGAAGCGTTCGTCGCGCGGTTTGCTGCGATCGTTGATGATTGCCTTGAGTTCGGCGCGTCTGGACGCGAACTGCTCCACCATCTTGCGGCGGCGCTTGTTCGTTTCCTTCATTCCGGTCTTCGCCATCGTTATCTCCTGAGGCCTTACGGCATTGGCGGGCCGACTTGGGCGCGTTTGGTGGCAAACCACCAAGGCAGGCCGCCGCCGCGGTTCCTCACTTACGGAACGGAAAATTAAACTCACTCAGCAACTCGCGCGCTTCGTTGTCGTTCGGCGCGCTCGTTACCACGATAATGTCCATGCCCCAGATCTCGTCGACTTTGTCGTACTCGATCTCGGGAAACACGATGTGCTCTTTGATGCCCATCGCGAAATTCCCACGGCCATCGAAGCTCTTCGGATTCAGACCGCGAAAGTCTTTCACCCGCGGCAGTGCGATGGTGACGAGGCGATCGAGGAACTCGTACATGCGGAAGCCGCGGAGCGTGACCTTTGCGCCGAGCGCCATGCCTTCCCGCACCTTGAACGACGCGATCGACTTGCGCGCGAACGTCGTGATCGGCTTTTGACCCGCGATCAGCGCCAGGTCATTGACGGCACTCTCGACCTTTTTGCGGTCGTTGACAGCTTCGCCAATGCCCATGTTGACGATGACCTTCTCGATCCGCGGAACCTGCATCGCGTTGCCATAGGAGAACTTCTCCAGCATCGCGGGGCGCACTTTCTCGGAATAGAGCGTCTTGAACCTCGGCTGGTAATCCGCCGGGCGGGCAAACGAGCGCAACTCGCCAGATGCCGCTGCCTTTGCACCGCGCTTCGACTTCCCTTGCCCCTGCTGATCCGCCGGAGCCTTCTTTTTTGTCTGCCTGGCCATTGCCCTACGTCCTTTCCGGGATCAGTTCACCGGAGCGTTTTGCGAAGCGCACCTTCTTGCGGTCCTCGCCCTCGCCTTCAAATCGAAAACCGACACGCGTTGGCTTGCCGTCACCGGGATCTTCGTGCGCGAGGTTTGAGAGCTGGATCGGCGCCTCACGGGAAATGATGCCACCCTGGGTCTGCGCCGTCTGGCGCGTGTGCCGGCGCACGATGTTCACGCCACGAACAATGGCACGGTTCTCGCCCGGAATGACGCGAATGATCTCGCCTTGTTTGCCCTTGTCGCGGCCAGCGAGAACGACGACCCTGTCGCCCTTTCGAAATTTTGACGCCATCACAGCACCTCCGGTGCCAGCGAAATGATTTTCATATGGTTCTTGGCGCGCAGCTCACGCGTGACCGGGCCAAAAATGCGCGTACCGATCGGTTCACCGGAATTGTTGATCAGGACCGCGGCGTTGCTGTCGAAGCGAATAATCGAGCCGTCGGGCCGCCGGACGCCTTTGGCGCTGCGCACGACGATGGCTTTCATGACGGCGCCTTTCTTAACGCGGCCACGGGGGATCGCTTCCTGCACCGCAACGACGATCGTGTCGCCAATATGGGCGTAACGTCGTTTCGATCCACCGATCACCTTGATGCACTTCACCCGGCGGGCGCCGGAGTTGTCAGCGACCTCGAGGTTGGTTTGCATCTGGATCATTTTACGGCTCCAGTGTCTTCAATTGTGCCCGCCAATCGGGGCGTTCTTCATTCATCAGCCCAACCGCAACGCGATTGGATGAAGCGGCAAGTGCAGTCTCGACTGTCGCTGGCTAATTGATGCCGGCGCCAATGACCGTCCACCGCTTGCTCTTCGAAATCGGCGCACATTCCTGGATGCGCACCATTTGGCCGACCTTGTAGGTGTTGGCCTCGTCATGCGCGTGATACTTCTTCGAGCGACGAACCACCTTGCGAAACGCCGGATGCATGAAGCGGCGCTCGACTTCGACGACAACCGTCTTCTCACCTTTGTCCGACACGACCGTGCCCTGCAGGATGCGCTTTGGCATCGTGCCTACTCCCTTAGCTCTGCTGTTCGCCCGCCGTAGCGCGTTTCTTTTCCTGAGAGATCGTCAAGATCCGCGCGATATCGCGGCGAACCTGGCGAACACGCGATGTGTTGTCCAACTGACCGGACGCAGCCTGAAAGCGCAGATTGAACGCTTCCCGCTTCAGTTTGATCAGCTCGTCGTCCAGCTGATCGTCCGACAGCTCTCGAACCTCTTTCGCCTTCATCGTCATCTCCAATCGCACGGGTCCATTCGGCCTGCGCGTCACACACCAATCCGCGTTACGACCCGTGTCCGGATCGGCAGCTTTGCTGCACCAAGGCGCAAAGCCTCGCGCGCCACATCATCCGGAACGCCGTCCAGTTCGAACATGATGCGCCCAGGGTGGACACGCGCGACCCACCGGTCCGGCGAGCCCTTACCCTTACCCATACGGACCTCGGCCGGCTTGCTCGACACCGGCAAGTCCGGAAAGATGCGGATCCAAACGCGGCCGGCACGCTTCATATGTCGCGTGATGGCACGACGCGCCGCCTCGATCTGGCGGGCTGTAATCCGCTCCGGCTCGACGGCTTTCAGACCATAGGAGCCGAAATTCAGCGTTGTGCCGCCTTTGGCTGCTCCGTGAATGCGCCCCTTGTGCATCTTCCGGAACTTAGATCTTTTCGGCTGCAGCATGTTCCCAACCTCGAAGTCTCAACGCGCGATCTGCACCGACCCGGCGCCACCGCGTTAGATGAAAACCGCGCGTTCCTAACGGTCTCCGCCTGGTTGCGGCGACCGGCGACGGCCACCACCACGCTCCTGCATCTCAATAGCGCGACGCTCCGACGCCATCGGATCATGCTCCATGATCTCACCTTTGAAGATCCAGACCTTGATCCCGATTATGCCGTACGCCGTGCTGGCTTCGGCGAACCCGAAGTCGATGTCCGCCCGCAGTGTGTGGAGCGGCACGCGACCCTCGCGATACCACTCGGTTCGCGCAATCTCTGCGCCACCAAGCCGGCCGGCGCAGTTGATCCGAACGCCCAACGCGCCAATCCGAAGCGCCGACTGGACCGCGCGTTTCATCGCCCTGCGAAATGCGACGCGACGCTCCAGCTGCTGTGCGATGCCTTCGGCAATCAGCTTTGCGTCGATATCGGGATTGCGCACCTCGACAATATTGAGATGCACTTCGCTATCAGTCAGCCGAGACAGCTGCTGACGCAGTTTTTCGATATCGGCGCCCTTCTTACCGATCAGGACCCCCGGCCGCGCCGTGTGCACGGTCACACGGCATTTCTTGTGCGGCCGCTCGATGACGACTTTCGAAATGCCGGCCTGACGTTGCTGGCGCAAAATGTGTTTCCGCAGCGCCCGATCCTCATGCAGCAGGCGGCCATACTCGTCACGCGCCGCGAACCACCGACTGTCCCAGGTGCGGTTGATGCCAACACGCAAACCGATCGGATTGACTTTCTGCCCCATGCGTCAGGCTCCTTCTCGTTCTGCTTCGGCCTGCACCTCGCGGACGATCACCGTGATCTGCGAGAAGGGCTTTTGAATTCCGGCGGCACGACCGCGACCGCGCGCATGAAAGCGGCGCAGCACCAAGTTCTTGCCGACATGGGCTTCCGCGATAATCAGATCATCGGGATCAAGACCGTGATTGTTCTCCGCGTTGGCGATCGCGCTCAGCACCGTTTTGCGAACGTCCTGGGCGATGCGCTTACGGCTGAATTCCAGGTCCGCCAGTGCACGCTCGACTTTCTTGCCGCGGATCAGCCCGGCAACAAGGTTCAGCTTCTGCGGCGATACCCTAAGGTTTCGCGTGATAGCCTGCGCCTCGTTATCAGCCAATGTGCGCGGACGTTGCCGCTTACCCATATCCGTTCTCCGGTCTTCGTCTATCGATCACGTCGGCACCATTTGGCCGACGGTCGAACCCGCTATCGCCTCGATCTCTTATCCGCGCCATGTCCGTGGTATGTGCGCGATGGAGCAAACTCTCCAAACTTGTGCCCGATCATGTCTTCCGTGACATTCACCGGGATGTGCTTTTGTCCGTTGTAGACGCCGAATGTCAGCCCGACGAACTGGGGCAGAATGGTCGAGCGTCGGCTCCAGATCTTTATCACTTCGTTGCGGCCCGACTCGCGGACCTTGTCGGCCTTCTTCAGCACGTAGCCGTCGACAAACGGCCCTTTCCAAACTGAACGTGTCACTTCGAGTCTCCCGGTCTCCGCGCGCTGCTTTACTTGCCTTTATGGCGGCTGCGGACGATGAACTTGTCTGTCGACTTGTTTGAGCGCGTGCGCACACCCTTGGCGATCTTGCCCCACGGCGTCTTGAAGATGCGGCCACCGTTCGTGCGCCCGCCGTTCGGGTGATCGATCGGGTTCATCTCGATGCCACGTGTTTGCGGGCGCTTTCCGCGCCAGCGGGCGCGGCCGGCCTTGCCGATCACCGTGTTCGCATGGTCCGGATTCGACACCGCTCCGATCGTTGCGAAACAGGATGCGCTGACCCGACGGGTCTCACCCGAATTCAGCTTCAAGATTGCCCACGTACCGTCGCGACCAACCAACTGAACATAGGCGCCGGCAGAGCGTGCAATTTGCCCGCCGCGTCCAGGCTTGAGCTCGATATTGTGGACGATCGTCCCGATCGGGATCGACGCGAGTGGCATCGCGTTGCCCGGCTTCACGTCCACCTTCTCGCCAGCGATAACCTGATTACCGACAGCCAAGCGTTGCGGCGCCAGAATATAGGCC
>JBCCOV010000115.1:0-15878 GCA_039039985.1 Pseudomonadota bacterium
AAACTTCCGGAGACGTGGCCGAGTGGCTGAAGGCGCTCCCCTGCTAAGGGAGTATACGGGAGACCGTATCGAGGGTTCGAATCCCTCCGTCTCCGCCAGATGAGAAAAATAGCCAATATATTTCAAATGGTTATGGCTGAACCTGGGAATGGTTCCCACATTGCGCGTTCGTTATGAACAGTCAACTTGCAATCACAGACGAACACGCCTGAATGGGTGCGAACGTGGTTGCGGTCTCGTGTGCTGTCTTTGGTCCGCAATTGATGGGGTATCGACCGACAGCAAAATCGACCGCAATGCAATTCACTCGCTATCATTCAAAGTATCTTGCCCATCGAATTTCACTAGCTGGATTTGGTGAGGAAGCGTTTGCCAAGAGCCTTTCTGCAGCACGTGTGGATATGAAGCCGCATCAGGTTGAGGCGGCTCTTTTTGCGTTGGAGTCTCCGCTCTCTCAAGGCGTTATACTTGCCGATGAGGTGGGGCTCGGAAAGACGATCGAAGCCAGCCTCGTAATCGCTCAAAGGTGGGCTGAGCGTCGACGCCGAATCCTGCTCATCGTACCAGCTTCTCTTCGCAAGCAATGGGCGCAGGAACTTCATGAGAAGTTCTCTCTGCCAAGCCGCATATTAGACGCCAAGACGTACCGCGAACTGGTGAAGGCCGGCGAGGCGCAACCTTTTCTATCGACGGAAGAGATCGTGATTTCGTCATACGAATTTGCGGCGGGGCGTCAACCTGAGGTCGCGAGTGTGCCCTGGGACGTCGTGATATTCGACGAGGCCCACAAGCTCCGCAATGTCTACAAGCGGACTGGTGCCTTGCGCGCCAAGGCACTGAAAGAAGCCTTGGCGAGTCGGTTCAAGGTACTGCTGACGGCAACGCCGCTTCAGAACTCGCTGCTCGAACTCTATGGCCTCGTGAGCGTAATCGAGGATGACTTCTTCGGTGACGAAGCGACTTTCCGAACGATGTATGCGGGCGCTCGCAATGATCGTCTCGCCATGGGTTCACTGCGGCAACGTCTTCAGCCAATTTATAAGCGGCACTTGCGTCGTGACGTGCAGGAAGCGGGGCACGTCTCGTTCACGAAGCGCGAGGCGGTCACGTTCGATTTTGAGCCGCGCGACGACGAAGCCAAGCTCTATGAGGCCGTATCGAACTATCTGCAGCGACCGGATACGTATGGCTTCGGACTGAACCCTAACCAGCTCGTTATCATGCAGGCGAGGAAAATCCTCGGGTCATCCGTTGCCGCGATCGAGCAATTTTTGACCAACGTAATTGCCCGGCTGGAGCGCCAGTTGCCCGCCGACCTTTCGAGCGTCACGGATGATGAGAACGCCGAAGACATCCAAGCCGAAGCGCGGGAGGCCCAGGATGACGGCGAGTTTGATGACGATGGTAGTGCCGTCGAGATCGATCTGGAAAAGCTGAACGCGGAAATTTCGGAACTGACCGCGTATCGTGACCTCGCCCGCCAGATTGGCAAGAACGCCAAGGGCGAGAAGCTGATCGAACGACTGCCCGAAGTGTTGGGTCACGTTGTCTCGCTGGACGGCAAACGTAAGGCCGTGATCTTCACTGAGTCCGTTAGAACTCAGAATTATCTCGCACGGTTGCTTTCGGAGAACGGCTACGAAGGCCAGATCGTCCTGATGAACGGGTCGAATAACGATCCTGAGAGCCGTCGAATCTATCAGGCCTGGCTCGCAAAGCATAAAGACACAGGTTCCATCTCGGGCTCGAAAACGGCAGATATGAAGCAGGCCATCGTCGATGCATTTCGCTCCGACGATAAGACCATACTCATCGCGACGGAAAGTGGCGCTGAGGGCATCAACCTTCAGTTCTGCTCACTGCTCATCAATTTCGACCTGCCCTGGAACCCTCAACGCGTCGAACAGCGGATTGGCCGCTGTCATCGCTATGGCCAGAAGATCGACGTTACCGTCGTGAACATGCTCAACCGTAAGAACCGGGCGGAAGAGCGCGTTTACGAGCTGCTGAGCGAGAAATTTCACCTGTTTCAAGGTGTCTTTGGCGCGAGTGACGACGTACTGGGCACCATCGAATCGGGCTTCGATTTCGAGAAAAAAGTCGTCGAAGCGGTTCAGCGATGCCGCTCTGCTGAAGAGGTCGAAAAAGCATTTGCTGAAATCGAGGCTGAACTGGATGAGAGTATTCGCGCGGATATGGCCGAGACTCGTCGAAAACTGTTCGATGTGATGGATGCAACGGTCGTATCACGGCTCAAGATGCGTGATGAGTCGGTCAAGGCTACATTGGGGAAGTTCGAGCACCGCCTATTGACGATCGCTCGTGCAGAGTTGCCGGCAGCAATATTTCACGAGGGCAGCCGCCAGCGGTTGGACTATGACGGTAAGACCTATACCACTGAATGGCCTCTGGCCGACGAGATGGGTTGGGTGTTCTTCCGGATTGGCGACGACACACTGGCCCGCGACGTCGTGGAGCGGGCAAAAGTTCGCGACCTGGCCCCTGCGACGCTAACGTTCGACTACAAGGCTTATAGGGACGGCGGTAATGCGCGTCTCTCTGACGTCGAACAGCTTCAGGGAAAATGCGGCTGGCTAAAGGTGGCGCTTCTGAAGGCGGAAACGGCCGAACCCGATGCGACGCGGGAACGATTGCTTGTGGCCGCGCTGTGCGACGACGGCGCAACCCTTGATGCAGATCTGATTGATCGCTTGATGCTCGTCCCGGCGGCGGCAAATAGCGAACTGTCAGTCAGCGTCCCGTCTGATATGCTGAACCCACTCTTGGGAGAGGCGCAGCGGCGCGAGATGGAGAAAGCTCAGGCCGAAAACATGGCCTGGCTCGACGAAGAGACTGACAAGCTCGACTCGGTGGCCGAGGACCTGGAGAAGGCCCTGGACTTGAGGCTGAAGGAGATGAAACGGGAGATCGACGCGGCCAAGCGCGCCTTCCGCACGGACAAGACGATGACGCTGGAGCAGAAGGTCTCGGAGCAGCGCCGCATCAAGAAGCTGGAGGACGAGCGTCGCCAATTGAAGCTGCGGATGGATGCCGAAATTCAACGCATCAGTGATGAGAAAGACGAAAAGCTAGACCGGATTGCGCAGGCGCTGGAGATCACGCCGACGGTGACGCCGGTACTGACGATCCGCTGGGAGATGACGGCCTGATCATGTGGGCCGGGGGAGTGGGGCAATGAGTAAGAGGCAACGACGGTTGGAGCTGACCTGGATTGGCAAGGATGAGCGGCCGAAGCTGGAGCCGCGCGTCCTGGTCGAGGATCCGAGCCTGTCCTACTGCGGCAAGGCCCCCGAAGCCGGCGGCATATTCGACAACATGCTGATTAAAGGCGACAACTTACTGGCGCTCAAGGCGCTGGAGCAGGAGTACGCGGGTAAAGTAAAGTGCGTCTGTATCGATCCGCCTTACAATACCGGAAGCGCTTTTGCCCACTACAACGATGGCCTCGAGCACTCATTATGGCTGTCACTTATACGCGACAGGCTGGAACTATTGCGCGATCTCCTTTCGCAGGATGGATCGATATGGGTTTCGATTGACGATAACGAAAGTCACTACTTGCGCTGCGTTATGGACGAAGTATTTGGAAGGGCTAATTTTGTCGGGAATATAATTTGGCAGAAGGTATTTTCTCCAAAGAGCAGCGCCCGTCATTTTTCAGCAAGCCATGACTTCGTTGTCGTTTACGCTAGAAATATCGAAGTGTGGCAACGCAACCTTCAGCCTCGCACAGCTCAGCAGGATTCTAGGTACAAGAATCCGGATGACGATCCTCGGGGGGGCCTGGATTTCTGATCAGTTGACGGCCCGGAACTACTATAGCAAAGGCACATATTCTGTGCGTTGTCCATCTGGGCGGGTTGTTGAAGGTCCGCCAGTGGGCCGCTATTGGAGCGTGTCCGAGGAAGCATTCTGGAATCTCGACGCGGACAACCGCATTTGGTGGGGTCGAGACGGCAATAATATGCCGCGCTTAAAAAGGTTCTTGTCAGAAGTTCAAGATGGAGTCGTTCCCCAAACAATTTGGGGGCATGAAGAGGTTGGCAACACGCAAGAAGCGAAAAAAGAGATTCTTGGATATGCCAAAACAACAAACGATGTCTTCTCAACCCCAAAACCCGAGCGGCTATTAAAGAGGATCATTGAAATTGCCAGTAATCCCGGAGATCTTGTGCTTGACTCGTTTGCCGGCACAGGAACAACAGGGGCCGTGGCACACAAGATGGGGCGCCGATGGATCATGGTCGAGTTGGGCGACCATGCTGAAACCTATATCGTTCCTCGACTAGGCAACGTAATCAACGGTAACGATTCCGGTGGCGTTACGGGGGCTACCGGTTGGCAGGGCGGTGGTGGTTTTCGCTACTACACCCTCGCGCCGTCCCTTATGGAAAAGGACCGCATCGGCAATTGGGTCATCTCCAAGAAGTACGATGCCAACATGCTGGCACACGCTATCTGCAAGCTCATGGGTTTCACGTATGAGCCGAGTCAGGACGAGCGCGAATACTGGCGGCACGGCTATTCGACCGAGACCGATTTCATCTACGTCACGACGCAATCGCTGACCTATGACGCCCTGAAACGCATCTCCGAAGACGTCGGCCCCAAACGAACACTTCTCATTTGCTGCAAGGCCTACCGAGCCAAGGACGACGCCTTTGATAACCTCACGCTCAAGAAGATCCCGCAGGCCGTTCTCAAAAAGTGCGAGTGGGGTCGCGACGATTACAGCCTCAAGATCGCGGAGCTTCGGCCCGCCGAAGACTCCGAAGCTACGACCGGTGCCGAACCTGTCGAAGCGATCGTGGAAGAGGCACCTAAGCCGAAAACACGGAAACGAAAGTCACGGAAGAAGAAGCGAGACGACCAGACGCCTGACATGTTTGCCAAGCAGGTGGAGGCGTGACGTGAACCCAGATCGCATCCGCGCACAAATCAAAGCGCGCCTCTCCCTCCGTGACCCACAAAGTGATAGCCTCGATATCCTCGCCGACCTGCTGGAGAACAGCCGCATCCCGTTTAGCCGTGAGGACGAGGACCTGGAAGGCCCGCTCGCGAAGGTGAAGGAAGCCTACTCCAACTTCGAGGACTTCGAACGCGCATTCCCGTCGTTCTGCTTTGCGTTGGCAACAGGCGTCGGCAAGACACGGCTGATGGGCGCGTTCATAACCTATCTCTATTTGACAAAGCGCTCGCGCAATGCCTTCGTCCTCGCCCCCAACACGACGATCTATGAGAAGCTGATCTCGGACTTCGATCCGAAGTCGCCGAAGTATGTGTTCAAGGGCATTGCCGAGTTCGCCCAGAACCGGCCCGCGGTCGTGACCGGCGACAATTGGGATAAGATGGCGCTCGACATCGATGGTGCCACACGCAATGGCGGCCTCGTCGTCAACATCTTCAACGTCGATAAAATCAACAAGGACAAAGGACGGGTCAAAAAGCTGCACGAATATCTCGGGCAGGCCTACTTCGAATACCTCGCGGAGTTACCTGATCTCGTGCTGCTGATGGATGAAGCGCATCGCTACCGTGCTAAAGCGGGCATGAAGGCGGTCGCGGAACTGGACCCGGTTATCGGTCTGGAGCTGACCGCGACGCCGATGAGTACGGGAGCCAACCCGAAGCGCTTCAAGAACGTCATCTACGACTATCCACTCGGCCAGGCGATGGCCGATGGCTACGTGAAGGAACCGGCCGTTGCCACGCGCTCCGACTTCGATCCGAAGAAGGTGACGGAGGACCAGCTACAACGTATCAAGCTCGAAGATGGCATCCACTGCCATGAGAATGCAAAGGCGGAACTGGAGATTTATCATCGCCAGACAGGCAAGCCGCTCGTGCACCCGTTCATGCTCGTTGTGGCATCCGACACTGCTCATGCCGGTGAGCTGCAGAAGATCATGGAAGCCGATGACTTCTTCGGCGGTCGCTACAAAGGGCGTGTGATCCAGATCCACTCGGGCCTTACAGGCGTCGAAACCGAGGAGGCCACGCAAAAGCTACTGGCGGTCGAACATGATCGCAAGACCGATGTAGTCATCCACGTGAACAAGCTCAAAGAAGGTTGGGACGTGACGAACCTCTACACGATCGTGCCGCTCCGAGCGTCCGCCTCCGACATCCTGACCGAGCAGACGTTGGGGCGCGGTTTGCGCTTACCCTACGGCGTCCGTACCGGCGTCGAGGCCATTGATACGCTGACAGTTATTGCGCATGACCGCTTCCAGGCGATTGTTGATGCGGCCCGCGATCCGAACTCTATCGTGGCGATCAAAAAGACCGTCATCATCGGTGGTGAAAACGGCGACGTTTCTGATGAAGGCGCTGAATCGCTGATTGCAACATCGGCGGCGGAGGCTGCCTCGACGGGAGCGACCGGCGGGTTCGGTAATGGCTTGCAAGCGCCTTATGTAATCGATGAGCCGGAAGAGCGCGAGGCCGCGCAGGCAGCCATCGCGATCATCCAGAATGAATACGAGCGCAAGCTGAAGCGCGGTCTCGTCGATCTGAGTGGTACTGATGTCAAGACCGAGCTGACGGAACAAGTGCGCTCGGCGCTAGAGCGTCCGCAGGGCGAGCTGGAAGGAATTACGCCAAAGGTTGATGTCGCGAGCGTGGTTGACCGGGTTGTTGCCAACGTACAGGCTTTGACAATTGAGATCCCACGAATCGTCATTCTGCCGAAAGGCGAGGCAAACTACTCTTATGGCGACTTTGATCTGACGGGATTGGACTCTATTGCGAAGCAACCGATTTCCGACCGGATCATGATACAGCGTTTGCGCGATGAGGCGCGGAGCTATCTGGCCCGTCCGCTTGAGACGGAACGCGAGGAGCATCCGGAAAACTACATCATCCGACATTTGCTGACGTTCTCGGAGATCGACTACGACGATAACAGCGAGCTGCTCTACACGCTCTGCAATCAGATGGTCCAGCATCTGAGGTCGTACCTACCGGATGAAGAGGCGGTCGAGAACGTACTCCTGGTTCATTCGGACGATCTTGCTCGTTTCATCTTTTCGCAAATGGAGAAGCATTACAGAGAAGCTCCGGTGGAGTACGAAGCACAAGTGACGGCAGGTTTCACGCTACTCCGTCCACAAGCATTTAAGGTTACAGCCGCCGATCAGGTTCGGAACTTTAAGGTTCCTGTCGTACCGGCGGGAGACACCCGGAAGCATGTTTTCGGTGGCTTCCGTCGCTGTTGCTACCCATACCAGAAGTTTGATTCCGACGAGGAACGTCGTTTTGCAGTCTTGATAGATTCCGACAATGAGCTGTCGGTTCAAAAGTGGATGAAGCCTGGCACCCGTCAATTCCGGATCGAATATGCTAGCGGCCAAGACTATGAGCCTGACTTCGTAGTTGAGACGACCGCCGAGAAAATCATTGCGGAGATCAAGCGCCGCGACGAGATCAGCAAGGACGAAGTGCAAGCGAAGGCGCGTGCCGCTGACAAGTGGATTGGCTATGCAAATACGCATGCACGCCAGTGCGACGGCAAGCTTTGGACTCATGCCTTGATCCCACACGATGCGGTTGGGGATGGAGCGACACTGCGCGGATTGACGGCGAGCCACGCTCGCGCGCCGCTCTTCTAGATGTGAAGCGCTATTGAATGTCGCGTGAGGTTAGCCCAAGCAATCAAAGCAAGGTGATGCTGAGACCCACGAAGGTAGAGAATGTGTATCTCAGAGATCTAACCGCGCTTTTTCTAAGAGACGAGCCTGATTAACAAGGAAGCTCCAGCGCGCCTGCACGACCTTATATTCTTCAATATCGAAGCCATTGCCGCCGCGGGAACGGCCCATGCAGTCGCTGAGCCCCCTTTTTGTCGCCGTTGGCGGCATGCTGATGGACCTGGACGCTGGTCGAGTCGATCATCTGCACGCGGCCGTCGTGCGCCTCGGAAATCGCTTCAAGAAGCGAGGCCCAGACGCCCTTCGAGTTCATCATTCAAAGATGGACCGAAGAACCGAATAGGTTCAAACTAAATCCAGCGCAGCACTTCCCGGGACGGAACACCTAGTGTCAGACATGCTGTGCTCCTCGGGTCCGAACAAATAAGACCACGCCTTCGGTGGTTGGCTCAGGTGTCTCTTCTTAAATGCGGTTTCATATTGTGCTTGTTACCGCAGCCTTCACCTGCGTTCTGCGGTTGAGAAAAGGTCGAACTGCTATTGTAGAAAGAAGTGCCAAGGCCAAGGCATGGGAGGAGAGCGCGCCAAATAAGCCCCATCCACTCAGAACCCCACTTGGCGCGGCCATCGCCACTCCAAAATAGAGAAATGTTAGACAACCTAGGAGCAGAGTGAAAACGACAATCAGAAACAAGAAGCCCCAATAGCCATCGGTTTGGGCAAACGGGTCCCAGCTAGGCTCCGTGCTCTCCGCAAATCTGTCGATCGGCCATGCGTCGGGCCACTGCCGCATATCCGAATGGTCACGATTTTAATAAATGTGCGCTAAAGCAACCGCTGCCGGCTCCTTCTTTTGAAGTGCGTCCAAGGCCCGAGGCTGAGTGCGAGCTGCTTCTGTCTGCCGCGATTGCTGATTATCTCTGCAGGGGCCAACTATGGCCGACTCTGGGACGCAATCTTCAGTCTTGCGCTACCAGAACGCTCTCGCCTCGGGGCCCCTTTCGGTGACATTCTTGCAGCATCTAACCAACGTGCCAATTTGAACCTAACCGGAACACATCTGCGTACGGCTCACCACTTTGCATACATAAGGATCACGGTTCATGCCTTCCGGAAGAGTTCTCCTGCTGGGCGACTCCATTATCGACAACGGAGCCTATGTCCAAAAGAACGAGCCAGGCGTGGCCAGGCAGCTGCAGGAACTGCTGCCAGAACACACCGTCGAAAAGCGCGCGTTCGACGGATCGGTGACGAAGGACGTCACGAACGCACAAACCCATGATATAGAATCTGACGATCTGGCCGTGATCAGTTCGGGTGGCAACGATGCGCTCTCTCACCTGTCGTTGCTTGAAGCTGATTTGCGAGCGATAGAACTGATGGAAGCCCTCTGGTCTGCACGGGAGGCGTTTCGTTTCGACTACGTTGCGCTTCTGTCCGCGGTTACGTCGAAGACGCCGGGCGTCCTAGTGCTGACAATCTATAATCCGAACTTCCAACATTCGGGTCAGGATGTTTCGTACCAAAGAGCAGCTGAGTGCGGCGTCGCGTTATTCAATGACGTGATTCAACACGAAGCACTTCGGCGCGGCCGCAGCGTCTTGGAACTCAGGTCGTTTTTCGAAGCACCAGCAGATTACGCCAACCCGATCGAGCCCTCGGCGTCTGGTGGTGCGAAGTTGGCTGACCGGATACGCCCATGGGTGAATGATCGCCCATCGCAATGGTAGTGGGTAGAGAGTTTCGAACGGCTGCCATGGCTTGCGATTTTTCTTAGAGATTGCAACGATTTCCACGTGGTCTTGATCGTCGAACCACCATCCACCGATGGTGCTCACGCTTAACCCGGAGCTCACCCATGGCGGAAATGGTCCCGGAGCGTTTGCCGTAGAGCGCAACCGCCGGCGAACGGCGGATGTTTGAGATATTGCAGCACCTTCCTAATGACTGCTTGGTTTACTACGAGCCGGCCATCAGAAACCGCCATCCCGATTTCGTTGTCATCGCACCAGCGCTGGGTGTGCTCGTTATCGAAGTCAAGGGCTGGTATCCAGTGCAAGTTCTGCGGGCCGACGCCAACGACGTCGTCGTTCAAATCCGCGACCGGCACGAGACGCACAAACATCCACTACGTCAGGTTCGCGAGTGCATGTTCCGTTTAATGGATGAGGCACGTCGCCATCCGTCCACCGCAGAACTGCTGCAAAACCACGGACCAAGAGAAGGACAATTCCGGTTCCCGTTTGGCTACCTGACTGTCCTAAGCAACATGCGTCGTCTACAACTGCAAGCGTCGTGGGAGAACGTGTTCCCATCTTCCAGAGTTCTTACGCGAGACGAGCTGGACACTCTTGAGGAGATGTCACCAACCGGCATGCTTTCCAGCCTACAGCGATACTTTGATCCGTGGTGGCATTTTCCGCCGCTGAATGAACTTAGAGTGTCAATTCTTCGCGCACTCATCCATCCCGAAATCGTCCTAAAGAAGCCGCAAGCGCAAGGTGAGGAGCTGACGCTGTTGGACCTCCGACAGGAAAGGAATGCCCGATCGATCGGTGACGGGCATCGTCTCGTTTACGGTGTCGCCGGTTCTGGCAAAACGGTGGTCTTGGCGGCTCGCGCCAAGATTCCTGCTGCGGATCCAAGTAAGAATGTTTTGGTTCTTTGCTACAACCGAGGTCTGGCCCAATACATGAGATCGGTGTTCAAAGGCTTCCCGAACATCGCAGCTCTCACATTCCATGCGTGGGGCTCACGACAGGAGATTCGCTTTGAGCAAGGCGAAGACGAAAACGATTACGGCCAACGTCTGTGTGATCGGCTACAGAGTCCCGACAGTGAGGCAGGTCGGTTCGCCAGCGTCCTCATCGACGAAGCGCAAGACTTTCCGAAGTCCTGGTTTCAATGTGCAAAGCATGCCCTTAAGGACCCAGACAACGGCGACCTCTTGATTGTCGGAGATTGGGGTCAATCGCTCTATCAAAGACGGCCCTTCACCTGGCAAGAGGCCGGCGTGCATGCACGGGGCCGGGCCCTGCACACGCGCTTCGATTTGGACCGCAACTACCGCAATACGCGCGAGATTCTGCGTGTCGCAGCGCCGTTCTCGATGGCGTCGGGTCCAACGCAGGATGATGATAGTGCCACGAAGGTCGTTCCGATCGCTCCTGATGCCGCGATTCGCAGTGGCATTGGACCCAAGTTCCTAAGAGCCGCAAATCGGACCGCCGAGTGCGATGCGGTCGTGCGTACGGTTTCCGAATGGGTGCTAGATGGACTGCCGACACTGAGCGGACAACGGCGATCAATCCGCTGGTCAGACCTTGCCATTCTCTACCCGCGGCTGCCGGCCGATCTGTCGGAGATCTTGAACGGCTTCGTTGCGGAGTTGGAACAATGAGTTTCCGTCAACTGGCCCAATCGGCCGAACAGCGCATCAGCAGATCGCAACGGGCTCAATCTGCGCACGATCCACTCGTCTAAAGGTCTTCAACGGCCAGCCGTGATTGTTTTGTGGTCCGACCTGCTTCCGATGTCGTCCATACCACACCAGATCCAATCAGACCGTAGCCCCCTCTACGTGGCAATGACGCCGGCGGAAGACGTACTGCTCTTGACCTGTTCAAGAGGATCGAGGTTCACTCGAGAGATTGAGCGACTGCTTGAGGCGAGCAGTGTTGACTGAACTCGGCGGCAACCTAACCGACTCACATCTGTTATTCAGTAGGAGCTGGCGGAGATTTGGCATTGAGCTCGTTGGTTGTCATCGACTGCCAACGTCAGTTGCGGCCGTGATGAGCTGTGGATCAACGGCTTTGGACGCCATGTATTGGTCAGGTAGGACAAGCGCCGTGTACCAGCGGTAGCGAGGCGCTCGAGTTGGGCGATCAGCAACATCATTTTAGCGAGTAGATTGAGATCACATTAGGTGGACAACATGCGTAATCGGGCCCAACAGCACGACAAACTGAAGCTCTTCATCTCGTACTCAAGGAAAGACAGCGAAGCCGCCGATGAACTTGTTGACGCACTCGAGGGGCACGGCTTCCAAGTTACGATAGACCGACGTGACTTGCCTTTCGGCGAGAAATGGCAGGCTGAGCTGGCTGGCTTTATTCGCGACTCCGATACCGTGATTTGGCTAGTGAGCGATCACTCAGTCGCATCCGAGTGGTGCAACTGGGAACTCGACGAGGTGGCAAAGCGGAACAAGCGCCTCGTTCCCGTTATGATTGGCCCGACAGCAAGCGATCAGATCCCAAGGCAGCTTGGTGAAATCCACATTTTGCCGCCCACCGACCTTTTCGATGTATCCCGCGACTTCAGTACGTTGGTGGAGACTCTCGAGACCGACAGGGTATGGCTCAAGGAGCATACTCGGTTGGCAGACCGAGCCGCCGAGTGGAGGCTGAAGCGCAATAATGCGGCGCTGCTTCTCCGAGGCACTTCGCTAAGCGCTGCGGAGATATGGAAGGACCGTCAACCTTCGAAGGCCCCAGAACCTAGCGGTGAAGTACTCGACCTGATCTTAACAAGTCGCCGTGCCGCAAACGTGCGCCAGCGCATGTGGGTCGGTGGGGCGCTTCTGATTGCGGTCTCGGCATTAGCTCTATCGGTACTAGCCTACTTCCAACGACAGCAGGCAATCACCAATGCGCAACAAGCGCAACAACAGGAGAAAGAAGCCAATCGACAACGGGTCCTGGCCGAGCGCAACGCCACGCGCGCGCGGCAACAACGGGATCAGGCCCTTCTGACGGAGAGCACCTTCCTGACGCGCTTCGGCTCAGATTTTCTGCGGTCCGATCAGCCAGGCAAGGCCTTGGAACTGGCCCTTCGCGCACTACCAAAGGACAGTCGCTCGGACTCTGCCCGGCCGCTTCACAAGCCGGCGCTCTCGCTCTTAAAAAACTCGCTTCTCCAAATAAGTTCATTAAGCTCAACATCAACCGACTACCTGAACGTCGCTCCTCATGCAGCAAAGTACTTCTCTCGCACAGATCACCTCATGGGGCACACTGTTGATCAAAAATCTGCCCGCTTAATTGCAGGAGACGGAACGACGGTGCGGATCTACGCGGCTAAAAAGACTTGGGTTGCCGCATTCGATTTTCATCCGCCGACCGGGCGAGCCCTAATTGCCGACGACGATGGTGTTGCTCGCATCTACGGCACAGATGGCCAGCTTCTCTTCGAATTACCAGGACACGCTGAATTTGACGGAGAACCTCTCTTCTTTAGGTCTGCGTCATTTATCGACGATGAGGGCCGCATTGCAACCGTAGATGGTCAAGGAGCGGTCCGTTTATGGTCAAAGGACGGTGCACTCATTTATCAATTCAAGAAAGGTGGAGGCAGAACAAAAATTAGATACAACAATAAGACTGGTAGGTCGTTCATCCTCACCAGTCCACAGTCTTTCTCTCAGCCCTATATTATTACCGTTCTCAACGATCGCGGCACCATAGTAAGTGAATTCAAAACAGGAATTACGGATTTCGTGTCACAATTCGAAGTCAGCAACAATGGAAGGCACGCGGCATTAATCGGCACCCGGGCAAACAAAATTGAATTATGGAGCAGCGAAGGGCAGTTTATCAATATTTTTTCCGAAATGGCCAAGTCGTTAAGAACGAGCGACGCTTTTGAAGTCCGGAATCTTTCGTTCGCCCACAGCAGCAGAAAGTTGATGTTGTTCTATCGCACACCGGGCCTTGCGACTGTGAAGCTCGGCGTATTCGACCTCGAGCGGTCAGTCTTACGAGAGGGTCCGAACGCGAGCTGGCCGGACCAGCTATCAGCGAACGGACGCAGCACGTCAATTGCGGCGCTTGTGAACAAGCGGCGAATTAAGATATGGGACACTGACTTAAATAGCGTCGGCTCAATTGAGCTTGAAGGTGAACTCGATGCGATAGGAATGTTCTGGGGTTTGGACGACGAACAGCTTTGCGTTTTGATGTCACTAGAAGACTCAAAATCCGTCGAGAACCCCACCCCTGGAGTGCGCCGCCGTTGCTGGTCAACTGAGGGCTCAATTGAAAACGTGACCGGTGTTATCCGCTCACCAAAGTCGGCTAAAAGCGCGATTGCTGCCCGACGCCAACACAAGGTAATGATTTTATCCGTCGATGGCGAATCCATAATCTGGGATTATGAAACGAATAAAACCATTGCAGTACCATTGGATAGCAACTCCACTTCATCTCTGGTGGCGCTCCCGAACGAGCGATTCGCAACTGGCTTAATTGAAGGCTCTCTCATCATTTGGGACTGGAATGGGAAGTTGCTGAAACTCATCGCCGGCGCGCACAGCAAGCGAATTGTCTCAATTTCGACATGTCGAGACATCCCAGAATTCATAACAGTCGACGTTGATGGTCAGATTCGACATTGGGATTCGTCCGGTAATAGTGTCGGCTCATTTCCAGTGACAGCGAAAGCTGGCAGCTATGGCAATGTCGATTTCAGACAATTTCGTCTTGAGTTGAGTGCGGACTGCCAGAGGGCCTTGCTTGCTTTTCAGCATCGCGAGACAAATATTAATCGGTTGATTATGCTCGTTCGCAATAATAATAATTGGAATGTTCAGTCTGTGAAAATTGTGTCCACCGATTACTTTGAGCCGAGAAATGTTGTGCTAAGCAGCGATGGTTCGTTTTTCTTAACAACTGACGGCCATCGAGATCATCAGGTGAAGGTATGGTCGTTCTCAGGCAGTCTAAAGCATGTTTTAAAAGGGCTTGATGGCAACCTAGGGGGACAAGACCCCCAAGTGTTGTTTACCCAACTTATATCCGGTGACCGGCTCGCCATGGCATCGGCGGCGGGGAATCGGTTTCGTGTATGGGATCTCTCGAACGGCAAAGTGATCGAGGTAGGCCCCGCGGAGGTTTATGGCTTTGCTGAGTCAAGCAATGCTCGGTGGAGAGCATTTGGGGAGGGATCGAAGATCGTGATCCAGCGCAGACACCGCGGAAAGTGGATCGTGGACAGAGAAGCATCTAATAGAAGACTCGGAGGTACGATCATGGGCTTCTCGCCCACAGACCGCTATTTGCTTGTTGATGGTGGCCGCGTTGCGGCAATTGACCTGGCGGGCGACTACGACGCACTTCTGAACCGGGCCGAAAGGGTCGTTACGAGATTGCGGCCACTCACTCGAGACGAGCGCTGCAAGTTTGGCTTGGAGAGCGACTGCAATTCCTAGTATGCGTCGTCGGTTCGCGCGGCACGCGCGACGTGAACGTACTAATCCGCTGCAGCACTTTGCCATCTAGGCTTCGGCGAGAATGCCAAGTTGGAACATGTCCGCACACGGTTGGAACTCAGTGGAAATACCGCATCGTTCCCCAAAACGAGAAACCCCGCCGGGTTGCAACGACGGGGTTATCGTTATCCAGCGATCCGTTTCAGGGCACGATGCGCTGTGGTTTCTGGCAGTCCCGGGTAGCGTTCCGTCACTTCCATTAAACGTGACCTGCCCCCATCGTGCCCTCACTTGTAAGTTAGTTCTGTTCGCGGTTCGTCCGTTCTCGACCGGCGTGAGCCCTTGGAGACTCGTATGTGGCCTGTGGTGATTATAGTCGGACCGCCAGGCCGCGATGATTTCGCGGGTGTGACGGAGCGAGCGGAACAAGTACTCGTTGAGGCACTCGTCCCTGAGCCGCCCGATGAAGCTTCCGCGAACGCGTTCTGCATTGGCTTGGCGGGCGCGATGTAATGCCATTCGACCTATAGATCCTCGGCCCAAGCCAAAATCGCTCGCGACGTGAACTCAGTGCCATAGCACATCAGGAACTTGGCCAACGGAGGCCCTGATCGCCTGTGGCGCTTCAACACGCAGGCAGGCGGTCAGGGCCGGGCAACTGATCTCTAGAGTGAAGGTGTCGAATCACCACTTTGGAGAAGCCCGACCATGACCAGGATGAAGCCTACGCCAACCGATGCCGCGTTGGTAGCCATCGACGTTTCCAAAAGCCGCAATGATGTTCTGATCGAGGTGCCAGGCGGCAAGCGCCGCCGGAGATTAGTCGTTCCCAATACGCGGCGTGAGCATGATAACTTCGTCACGTTGCTCGGTGGACTAGAGCGTTTCAGATTTAGCTCGAATCGGTGGCTTCCCAAATCAGTTTGGTTTTGATTCAACATGGCTGCTGGGTGAGGGGGGCCAGCATGCATGGCAAAACCATACTCTGACGACTTGCG
>JBCCOV010000116.1:0-15808 GCA_039039985.1 Pseudomonadota bacterium
CAAATAGGCGGCGAACCACAGCACCATCGGTACCGCCAACCGCCAGTCCGCCAACGCAAACATGACCACAGCAGCCGTGAAGTATACAGCGACGTACACCAACACCTCAGCGAGCTTCGTCACGACCTCGCGGACGGAAACCGAGCTTTGCAGGACCTTGGTTGCAACACGGCCGGCGAAGTCATCGTTAAAGAACTGGACCGACTGCCGCAAAACATAGCGGTGGGACTGCCACCGGTTTCGCATCGAGAAGTTGCCCAGGATGCCGTTATGGACAACGGCTTCCGATACAAATTTCAACGTTGGCAAGATCACGATGATCAGTGCCAAGAGTGCGATCAAGGACCAGCCGTAGTCAGTGAAAAACGTCTCCCGGTTCGCCGTGGTCAGCCAGTCGACAACGTTGCCGACGGCGGCAAACAGGATCACCTCCAGCACCGCAACCAACGTGGCAACGAGTGCGGACGCGATGATCAAACCGCGAAACGGCTCTGCATAGTAGAAGATAAAGCCCCAAAACGTCGTCGGAGGCTTCTCGGGTAGCTCGTTCGGAAATGGCTCGGTTTGTCGCTCGAACCAACCGAAGAATTTGTCAAACCTGAAGGATAGCACGATCGGCTCCTAATCATCGGGCGCAGGAATGCGAGTTCGTTAGTCGCACGACTCCGTTCGAGCGTTCCCAAAATTGGGCGCCGGTGTGTCGGCCCCATACGCCGTGGCGGGTATGAGCAGACCTGAACGTTCGTGCGCGAGAAGCCGCAACGCGCGGCAATTCTTCGGCCGCTGCTCTACACAAGTTCGCAGCCGGGCCGCTTGCCGTATATAGCTGTCATGACACGGATATGACAGAGGTGTGGCATGACAGGTTCACCTGAGCCAATCGCGCAAGATCAATTGGACGCCTACAAAAGTTCAGCAGCCACATGGTTCGGCGCGTTGCGTGACGATATCTGCGCCGCGTTCGAAGCCCTCGAAGACGACTTACCATCCAACGCACCACTGGCAAAAGACGCGGCGGGCCGGTTTGTGCGCACGCCCTGGGAGCGCATGGATCACACAGGCGCGCCCGGCGGGGGCGGTGTCATGAGCCTGATGCATGGCCGTGTCTTTGAAAAGGTCGGCGTTCATACGTCAACGGTGTTCGGCGAGTTCGCACCGGAGTTTCGCAAGCAGATACCCGGCGCCGAGGAAGATCCCCGGTTTTGGGCATCGGGCATTTCCCTGATTGCACATCTGCAGAACCCGCATGTGCCCGCCGTACACATGAACACACGCATGGTCGTGACATCCAAATGGTGGTTCGGCGGCGGTGCCGACCTCACGCCGGTGCTGGATGCGCGCCGTACACAAGAGGACCCGGACACCGTGGCGTTTCATGCGGCGATGCGCGCGCCGTGTGAAGCGCACGCTGTCGCGGACTACGAGCGCTACAAGGCGTGGTGCGATGAGTACTTCTACCTGCCGCACAGGAAGGAGATGCGTGGGATCGGCGGCATCTTCTATGATTACCTCACGCCGGACGACGACGACGGCGGCTGGGACGCTGCGTTCGCGTTCACGCAGGACGTCGGCCGGGCGTTTCGCGATGTCTACCCCGAGATCGTGCGCGCCAATTTCGAGATGCCTTGGACCGACTCGCAGCGGGACGAACAATTGGTCCGCCGTGGACGGTACGTCGAGTTCAACCTTCTTTACGACCGCGGCACGATTTTCGGCCTGAGAACAGGCGGCAACGTGAACTCAATCCTGTCGTCGATGCCGCCGATCGTGAAGTGGCCATAGGGGTCTCCTCACAGCTTTCGCCGGCCACGCCTTGAACAGGTCAATAAGAGTTGTTTGCCCAACCGGACAAAGATCTGATTCCGCCGTCGGCATGCGCTAACAGATCTGGCGCGGGCACCTCTGCCCTTCGCGGGATCGCTGCGCCGTCTTATGCCTGGCATCCGAAGCGGTGATGATTTGGGTGGCATGGCGGACGCATCCGGCGGTTCCAGCAGATTTTCAAATGAGTGTTTGAGGTCGAACTCATGGACAACCCCACGCAACCCGCAGGCGCAGCCGACGGTATCCGAGATCGGTGGATCCTGTCACTGGACGGCGGCGGCATGCGCGGCCTGACAACGGCTGTCTTTCTCGGCGAGCTCGAAAACGCCATTGGTGCGCCATTGAGCGGGTGTTTTGATTTGGTTGCCGGCACGTCGTCCGGCGCCATTGTCGCCGGTGGCCTGGCCATCGGACCGGAGGGCCGGCAGATTGCACCCACATCCGAACTCCCGGACATCTTCGCCAAAGATGGGCCGCGCATTTTTCGATCTGGCAGCATGGGCTGGTGGCGAACGGTCAACTGGTTGCGCGGGCCACTCTATCGCACGGAGCGGCTGACGCAGGCCGTCGAACAACGTGTCGGTGCCGTGATGTTATCCGACGTCCAGAGCGACCTGCTGCTAACTGCGTACGACATGCGGTTGGGCCAACCGGTGCTGTTTCAGTCTTGGCTTGCCGGCAATTCGCCTGCGTGTGCGGCCAATCGGGCCGCCGGTGCCGGGTTGATGGAAATGTGCCCAACCCAGGAAGGCAGCCCAACACCGGACTTCAAACTGCGCGATGCGCTGGTGGCTTCGTCAGCCGTACCGACGTTTTTCGCGCCGCTCAAAGCCGTAAGGGCAGACGGAGAGCACTACGCGCTGATCGACGGCTTCGTCTTTGCCTTGAACCCGGTATTGTCGGCCTACTTCGCAGCGCGCCGACGCTTTGGCTACGCGAACCGGTTTCACATTCTGTCGATTGGCACCGGCCGACATCAACGCGGCTACGACTGGGACGATCTCAAGGATCGCGGCGCACTCGGCTGGCTGCGCCCGATGCTGGAAGCCTTCCCGACCGGCACATCCGAAGCGTCAGAAACGTACATGGACTGGATTACGGAGATCGCCAACGTCGTGCATACACGGATCAATCCGCTGTTCGATCACAAGAACGATCCAACCGCACCCAGCCCCGAGTTCGATGATGCAACGCCGGAGAACATCCAACGGCTGGTGGCCGCCGGCAAAAAGCTGTTTGCGGACAACGCCGAGCGACTGGCACCGACGCTGGCCCAACTCCGAACACACGGCGAGCGCGTTGGATGACATGTCATTGGCGCGTTTCCGCTTAATCTGAAACGCTCTAATCTTGCCTGAAGTACACGCGTGACGGCTTGGACAAGAGGCGCGGCGGATCTGCGTTTCGCGCCCTCAACAGTTCATCGAAGACCTCTGCAAACTCCAGCGCACCCGGATTGCGCTCCGACCGGTCCATGCGTTTGCCCAGGGCCACAATCAGCTGCGCAGAGGTGCGGCCGCGAACCACGGAATTGCGTTCGTAGCCCTGCCGGGAAAAGAAGTTGCTGGTCGGCATCTTCATACCGATCGCGGTCATCATCTCGATCCCGGTGCCGGGGCCCGCGAGGTTCATGAGTTCGAGCTGTTCACTGGTCAGGCTCGTGTAACCCGCCCGCAATCCGTAGCCTCGGACACCGGCGAGTTTCTTGACCTGGATCCATGGCCCGATATCACCGTCGATATTCAGGGCATGCATGCCGCGGCCCCGATCCGTTCGCGATAACGCACGTTGTGCGGACCAGCGCGCCGGAATGGTGCGGACGACGGCACGCATTTTGCGCAGGGAACGCAGCTTCGCGGTCAACTGATCCCGACGTGCCTGCGTTCGGCTGCGCTTCCGCAATGCCACCAAACGCTGCTCGATCGCGTTGCCATGTTTCTGAAGGACGTTGATCGTATTGGCAGCGAGAAGTTGCGCGTAGCCGAGCGCAGATGAAATCGGATTGCCGCGGCCGGTAATAGGGCTCACACCCGCAACCATATCGGCCGTACCTCGGCCACCGGTTTCCAGGGCATAAACCCGGATCACCTGCCGCTTGGTCAGGCCGAGTGCCAAAGCCTCCCGCGCGTATCGGCGCTTGAACTCCCGCTCGGGGATCCGCTCCGGCACGAAGCCGTAAACATTTCTGGCCAGCGCGAGGTAATCTGCAGCTGTCGGAAATGTTGTGCGCCGCTTGGGCCGTGTTCGATCTTTTGCCTGGTACGCGCGCCAGCGCTTCCATAGCCGCTTGGGCACCTTAGGGCCCGTATATGCTGGTGGGAATCCGGTAACGTAAGCGGCTCTGCCAACCTTTCGACCGCTGCGGATCGCCGCCCGCCGACGTTTGCGTTTCGCGGTCACCTTCGCCCAATACGCGTCGCGCGCTGCATTATGAAACGTCTGCGCTGCGTAGTACGCTTCGAAAACGCGCCGGTCCGCGTCGTTCAAGGTTGTGAGGAACGAGTCGAGAGACGGCTTGGCCGTTGCAGTACCGCTTGAAAGTCCACCGCCCGCAGCGACGACGCTCGCCACAGCAAGCGCCCGACAAAGCCGCAACGCCATCATATCCGCCCCTGTGCTTGTCGCAGTGTGGCCTGCCAATCTCGAGTCAACACACTGATCCGATGGTGTTGTCCACCGGAGCAGACCTGCCTCATCAAGACAAACTGGCCCCGGAGCTTTCCATGACCAGATTAAAGAATCGTGCCTCACAACAGTGCTCAGATTGCGGCAACTTTGGGTCACGCGGGCAGATCACAGCGTATCCGTCGCACGATTATGGATCGCGCTCCGTTTGTTCTGCGCGGCGGTTCTGCAACGCGAGCCGGGCATTCGATCCCCACACTATGCTGCGCCTTGACCAACACGGTCACTTGGCGCGACACGCATCAGCCGGGGTGGATAATTAAGGATAATTCTTGTGGCTAGTTATACGAGGGATGCGATTACGAGAGACGTTGCCGAAGCCGTACCCCGAGACAACGCGACCCGCTGGACCACAGGGAAGATCGTTAAGCGGATCATCATCGGCATCTCGGCTTTGGTGCTCTTCGTTGGTTTGGCAGCCTGGATCCTTCACGTCACCACCGATCCCCTCTCAGATCGTCGCGAGGCCAGGCTTGCGGCAGCAGAAACCTGGCGTGTCCTGACAGTTGGTGCGGCTCCGAAACCGGGGCCGCTTGCAGGCCCCGTTCCGGATCTTCTGCTTGTGCGGCCCGCGTCCTATCCGGACCAGGACATTGACGGGCTGACACGCGCGTTACGCCATTTCCGGTCAACCCCGGCAGGCAGCAAGGCGCTTATGCTAGTGTTGATCGACCGTGGGGAGATCGGTGTCGATCACGACGCCGACGAGGGCGTTGATCGCGGGACACGTATCGTCTCGCGCTTTCTCGCCGCCGGAGCAGACGGGATCGTTGTGGACTTCACGGCGCGGGCCGCGGTTGCACCCCCCCGTTTCCAGACCGTGCGTAAGATCATCCAGGCCCTGCGGCAGATCGAGCCGACCATGCTCGTCCTGGCGCACGCACCTGAGGGTGTTTCGCTATCGGAACCATTTGCTGGCCAATTCGACGGGCTTGTCCGGGTTTCACCCACAACCGTCGGGCGGGTCAACCGCGTTTCCATGACACGGTCGCGTCCGGTCGTCTTCCGCGACTGGCACGCCGGACGCACTTTGCTGGTGCTGAAAACGGATCAAGACAAACCCGGTGATGTGGCGACACGTCTGGACTTCCTACCGCAAACCCGGCTGCCGTAAGCCGATATCGGCGGTGCCGGGTCGGAGGGAACACGCGGCTGACATAGGGTCAGCCGCGTCGCCACACGACCCTACTCCAGGTCAGCGACGCTATCCGGCCCTTCGCCTTTAATGCGCTGCATCAGGGCCGCCTGAACGAAGTCGTCAATATCGCCATCGAGCACGGCCTGGGGATCGCCCTTCTCGACGGCGGTGCGCACGTCTTTGACCAGCTGGTACGGCTGCAGGACGTAGGAGCGGATTTGATGGCCCCACCCGATATCACTCTTGCCCGCCTGTTCGGCATTGGCTTTCTCTTCACGGATCTTCAACTCACGCTCGTAAAGCCGCGCCTTGAGCATCGACCAGGCTTGCGCGCGGTTTTTGTGCTGTGAGCGTTCCTGCTGACAGGCAACGACAATACCGGTCGGAATATGCGTAATCCGGACCGCGGAGTCCGTTGTGTTGACGTGCTGACCGCCCGCGCCGGAGGCCCGATAGGTGTCGATGCGACAGTCGCTTTCTGCAACTTCGATCTCGATTTGATCGTCCACGACGGGATATACCCAGACCGATGCAAAGCTCGTGTGCCGTCGCGCGTTCGAGTCAAACGGAGAGATTCGCACAAGGCGATGCACACCGCTTTCCGTCTTGAGCCAGCCGTACGCGTTTTCGCCGCGAATCTCGAGTGTCGCCGACTTCAAGCCCGCTTCATCGCCAGGGCTTTCTTCGAGCAGCTTGACCTTGTACCCGCGCCGCTCGGCCCAACGCATGTACATGCGCGTGAGCATCTGCGCCCAGTCCTGACTTTCCGTGCCACCGGCACCGGCATGCACTTCGAGATAGGTGTCGTTGGAATCCGCTTCGCCGGATAGAAGGACCTCGACCTCCCGCGTCGCCGCCTCATCACGCAAGCGCTTTAGCGCGGTCTCACCTTCGACCACGCTGTCGTCATCCCCTTCCGCTTCGCCGAGTTCAACGAGCGTGACCGCGTCATCAAACGCCTGTTGAAACGTCTGGTAGGATGCAATCTGTTTTTCGAGCGTCTGGCGACTGCGCATAACTTTTTGCGCTGTCGCGGGGTCGTTCCAGAGGTTGGGATCCTCCGCCTTGGCGTTCAAGGCGTCCATTCGGGACTGGGCCGTATCCCAGTCAAAGATGCCTCCGAAGCACGACCAACGCCTCACGGATTTCATCGACGACCTTTGTCGTTTCTGCCTTCATCGATGTCTCCATTGGATCGGCCGAACACAGGCCGGCTTGAGGTTCGCGACTAAGCGCGAGGTCTTAGCTCAGTGCTGAGCGGACTGTAAACTCTCTCATCGAAGCTGCGACGTCACCGGCGGCAATCAACGCCCGCGGCGCATGGCAACCGGCGCATGGGCAACCGGCGCATGGGCAACCGGCCGACCACCAGACGCGGTCAATCCAGGCGCGCGGTCAATAAAGCCCGCGGCCGGAGCTGACGGTCGAAGAGTTCGAGTACACATCGCCGGTCTCGAAGCCCAGGAATGAATTCGGATCGTCCGGCTGTTCCCAGGGCTTGAAGGCCTCAAGTAGCGTTCCGGACCGAGCCCGCGATCTCAATCCTGTTTTCAAACCGACCCGAATGAGCCGGAGCCCGGGCGGCACGCGAAACGGTACCGGCGCCTTGTTCTTCAATGCCGCCTTCATGAACTGCGTAAACACGGGCGCTGCAAGCTGACCGCCAGTGGCCGACTTACCCATCGGCTGCGGCGTGTCATAACCGATGTAAACCCCGACCACGAGATCCGGCGCATACCCAACGAACCACGTATCGCGGCTCTCGTTCGTTGTTCCGGTTTTGCCGGCCAACGCCACATCCGGTAGCGCCTTGCTGATAGATGTGGCCGTACCGCGTTGCACGACGCCCCGCAGGATCGACGTCATCTGATATGCGGTGTGCGGATCAATGATCTGCCGACGATCGTCCTCAAGCGACGGCTCGATCGCGCCGGTCTCCCAGCTGGTGGCCCGGCACGCCGCACACGCGCGCTGATCATGCCGCCAGATCGTCTTGCCCCAACGGTCCTGAATCCGGTCAATCAGGGTTGCATGCACCTTCTTGCCGCCGTTCGCAAAAACAGAATAGGCCGTCGCCATGCGCAGGAGCGTTGTCTCGCCAGCGCCAAGCGACATCGACAGCACCGGCAACAGGTCCTCGCCATACACGCCGAACCGCTGCGCGTATTCGATGATCAGCGGCATGCCCATGTCTTGGGCCAGTCGCACTGTCATCTGGTTCCGCGACTTTTCGATGCCGAGGCGAAGCGTCGATGGTCCGTAGGATCTGCTCTTGTTGTAGTTCTGCGGCCGCCAGACCTCTTTGTCGGGGCCCTGCTCGATTTCGATCGGCGCATCGAGAATGATGCTCGTCGGTTTGTAGCCGTTATCCAGCGCAGCGGCGTAGACGACCGGCTTGAACGACGAGCCGGGCTGACGTCTGGCCTGTATGGCCCGATCGAACTGGCTGATCGAGAATGAGAAGCCACCGACAACAGCCAGAACCCGCCCCGTGTGCGGGTCCATCGCCACGATCCCTCCGCCGACCTGCGGGATCTGCATCAACTCCCAAGCACCCGACAGATCCGTCGCATCTTTCGGGGCGACGTAAATCACGTCCCCTAACGCAACGACTTGTTTGGCCGAGCTTGGCGCTTTGCCCTTCGGCTTATCCGTTGCCCGGAACTTGCCGGCCCACTTCATGCCATCGAGCGGAATCTCGACGGCTTGACGCTCTTTCGGGATCTTGCGGTCCGCGCCGCGTTCCGGTCGCAAGCCGACGACGATCTTCTGATCTTCAACGGCGAGGACGACACCCATGCGCCACGGATCGATGTCCGTGGGCACGCGTTGCTCGAAGAGCTTTAGTCCCCAATCGCCGGATACGTCGATCTTCTTCACCGGACCGCGCCAACCGCGAGAGCGGTCGAACCCGACCAGACCATCGATCAGCGCTTTTCGCGCCTCGCGCTGCAACTCCGGATCCAGCGTTGTCCGCACGGACAGACCGCCACCGTACAATTTGTCCTCGCCATACTTTGCGAGCAGCGAGCGGCGCACTTCCTCGGCAAAGAACTCGGCGGCGAAGATATGGGCGCCGAATGGCCGAAGATCCACGGTCAGAGGTTTGGCACGGGCGGCCTCTGCGTCTTCACGCGAGATGTATCCGTTCTCGGCCATTTGGCCGAGGACCCAGTTGCGCCGCGCCGTCGCCTTTTCCCGATTCTTGAACGGATGATAGTTGCTCGGCGCTTTGGGCAGGACCGCAAGGTATGCCGCCTCTTCAAGCGTGAGGTCCTTCAACTCCTTGTTGAAGTAGTTGAGCGCCGCAGCCGCAACGCCGTACGAGCCGACGCCGAGATAGATCTCGTTGAGATAGAGTTCGAGGATCTTCTCTTTCGAGAACGCGTTTTCGATCCGGACAGCAAGAATGGCCTCCTTCAGTTTCCGGTCAAACGTGCGCTCGTTCGACAGCAAGAAGTTCTTGGCGACCTGCTGCGTAATGGTCGACGCGCCCTGGATGGCACCGCGTCCGGTCAGCTTACGCTCGGCGTACTTAACAGCCGCCCGCGCGATCCCGAGAAAATCCAAGCCGCCATGCTCGAAGAAGCGCTTGTCTTCGGCTGAAAGAAATGCCGCCAAAACCTGCTTGGGAATGGCGTTAATCGGCACGAAAATACGCCGTTCGCGTGCGTATTCCGCGATCAGACGACCATTGTTCGCGTGGATCCGCGTCATCACCGGCGGCTCATAGCGCGAAAGCTTTTCGTAGCTCGGCAGCTCCTTTGACGCGTCCCAAATGATGTAGGCGGCACCAGCCGATAACACCACGAACCCGAAGACGCCCGCAGCGAAAAGAATGCCGAGTGCGCTGAGCAGCAAGCTCCTGCGGCGCGGGCGGCGCTTAGGCCGGCGACCGTTGGGTGGCGGCAGTATCGTGGCGGGACGCATGTAACCCTCTCGTACAGCTCGCGTTCGACCGAAGTTCGTGGTCCGGTATCGCCGGTAGCGGCCTAGTCCACAGCTCTAGCTCTCGGAGTCAACAGGCAAGTGCACCCCGTTTCGTCTATACCCGAAGTCGGCAAGATCGCCGCTTTCCCCGACATTTAAACTGATATCTTTAAGATTAGATATCAGCTGTGGCAGTCCTGCGTCACATTGGGACGATGGCGATAAAATGACCTTTAACGTCTTCGCCTGGCTTCACCACGGAAAAATGAAAGAACAGCGGCACTCAACACGTCTGCGACCTTCGATTGCCAGCGTGCGTTAACAAGATCACGCCGATCGCGCGGATGACTCATGAACCCAAGCTCGACCAACACCGCGGGTGTGCTGACTTGGCGAAGAACACGGAAGGCCGCCGATCGCCGCGGTGTCGTGTGCAACCGTATGGAACCGCGCAGGCCCTTGATCAACTCGTCGCGAAACCGGATCGCTCGATCCGCGCTCTCACGGCGCAGGAGGTCGATCAAAATGGTATGCACAAAGCTCGTCTTCGCAACATCCGTCGTCACGCCAGCCAGCGTATCCGACGCGTTTTCCTTCTCGGCAACCAGTTGCGCCCGCCGGTCTGACGCCTTTTCCGACATGATGTATACGGACGCACCGCGTGCAAAGGCGGCGCTTTCGCCGGGCACAGAATCGGCGTGCAGTGAAATGAACAGGTCAGCCCGAACCTCCGCTGCCCGCGCCACGCGGTTGTCGAGCGTGACGTATACGTCGTTCACCCGCGTCATGACGACTTTGACTTTTCCACTGTCGATCAGCGCGCGGCGCAATCGATGGGCCACGGCTAGCGTGATCTCCTTTTCGAGCACGCCATCGGAGGCCACGGCACCGGGGTCAACTCCGCCATGTCCGGCATCGATCACAACGATCGGGGTTCCGCGAGTGCGCAGCTGGCGCAGCGGTGGCGCCGCAGGCTTTCTTGGCTGAACAGATTGCCGCAATTGTGGTGGGCGCTGGCCCTGAAACTCTCCAGGTGCAACTTGATGCAGTTCAAGTGCAAATCGTGTCTCGGCCTGTCGTGACTTGACGATCCGGGTTTCGAACCGAACGGGAGCTGTCAGATCCAGAACGATCCGTGCACGCCCTGGCGAGAGCAGCCCAAATCGATACCGTGCGACGAGGCCTGCGCCTGTCCGCCCGGACTTGCTTGGCAGCTGAAACCGCATGTCGGGAATGTCGATCACAACGCGATACGGGCGCGACAAAGCGAACACCCGGGGTGCCACTTTGCCAGTTGTGATTAATGTGAAGACGGTCTTTTGCCCATCGCGCGAAAGTCTGGCGGCTTTCGCAATTGTCCCCGTATGCGAGACGCTTGGCCTCCAGTCTTGTGCCAAGGCCGCTGGCCCGAACACCTGGCAAACCAAGACGCAAACGACCCAGACCAAGCCCAGGCACCGGCCGCGTGCCGGCGCGTCTCGGCACGGGCCTTCGGCCTGCGAAACGGCCTGTGATCGGGGTTCCATCCCGCCTCCCCGCTTGCTGCGCAACACGCAGTATACCGCGTTCGATCGCGCACATTGGCATCTTGAGACCGCCTGCGAACGGCGATCGCAGACACCGCCAGCGTCGCGATGGTCCCCGCCTTAGGATTCCTATAACGTCTATCGTTACATCCCCGCCGTGTTCGGCCCGTGCGGACCGGCTTGGCACACCTGTTAACGCCCCATTTGCGAATCCACGTCAAGCTTGTCATCTTATGGCCGTGCGCACACGGTTTCCTGACCTGCGCTTGCACTTGTCTGTCCGAATATCTAATGCTTACTTGCATTCGGTTTGGCGCAGGGCAATGACGAGCTTGGACCCGGGTTGCGCCCCGACATAGCAGCCTCGCCGGCCTGTCTTCTTGGGTTGTAGGCCATACTTTGGAGATCGCGTTGCGATCGCCGACCCCAGGAGCTGGGTTGTGAGGACTCGATTGGTTTCGAGACCGCGCTTTCGCGACGGCATTCGCGCCGACCGACACTCGGATCGGCTCAGTTAAATCGGTGCAGCATCGGCCTTACTGAGGCCCGCATGCACTGGAACCACCGCCCCGATCACTGATCGAGGCCCTAAGTTTTGAGATGACGGCAGCACAAGTTTCTACGGGCGAAGCCCGCAACAGTGTCAGGCGCACGCCATCCCCCTCGAAGGGTGGGGACAGATGTGTGCTGACCCGCTGCCAATACGCCAACCTCAAGGGCACCGTTCTGCGCAGACGCAAGCGTGCTGCCCCCCTACATCACCACGTACGTGCGCATACGCGGCGTCCACAGCTGTGGACGCGCTGCAGGCGAGGCTCCGGCATTTGCCGGACGCGCGGCGCGCGGAAGGAAATCGACCATGTCAAACAACAAGATGCTTATCGATGCCTCCCATGCGGAGGAGACCCGAGTTGTCGTCGTTCGTGACGGAGAGATTGAGGAATTTGACTTCGAGGCGGCAGCAAGAAAACTACTAAAGGGCAGCATATTTCTCGCGAAGGTTACGCGCGTTGAACCGTCTCTGCAGGCCGCGTTTGTGGACTACGGTGGCAATCGTCACGGCTTTCTCGCCTTCAACGAGATCCATCCCGATTATTATCAAATCCCGCACGCCGACCGCCTGTTGCTGCTCGAGCAGGAAGAGGCGGCTCAGCAAGAGGCGAGCGAACGCGACGACGACGATTTCGACGACGAACAACCAAACCGGCGCAATCGCGGTCGCCCGCGGCGACGGCGCGACCGGTCCGAGTCAACGCGGACGTCAGCGAGGTTTGCGGCCGCAGATCCAACGTTCGAGCACGCGCCGTACGCTGAATCCGACATAGCCGAACTTGATGCCACCGAACAGCTAGACGACGCCGATACTGCCGCCGACGACATGCTGCCGGATGACATCCTTGAGACCGGCGCAATTGATGTCGTTGCTCTACTACCACCGGACGGCGGTGAGCCGGGCGACCTTGCGCCTTTTAACGCCGAGCCGACTCTGTCCGACGACGCAGCCGCTGCGCAGCGCGACAGCAGTGATGCGGTTCCATCTGCTGAGACGCCGGCAGCGCTTTCCGACGAACACGCTGTCGACGATGCGGTGATCGAGCAACCGGCGTTGCCGCTTGCAGCAGCAGACGATGGCGACGCCGCGACAACAGCAGACGACGACAAAGCACCCGCTGCCACTGACGGTGAAACAACCGAGCAATCTCGCCCGCAACGTCGCCGGACACGCAGTAAGGCTGTCGAGCTCCCACGTGACGAGACGCTAACGGCAGAGGTTGTTCCGTCGCGGAACGATGCTGACGGTGTTGAGGACGCGGGCGGCGTTGACGCTGAGGCGACGACCGAGCTTGCTGTTCAACCATCGGGAGCAGATGCCGAGACGACTCCGATCGAGGCGCTTGAACTGGACCAGCAGCCAGTGGCCGAGCCTCATGATGCTCAAGATGTCATCGATGATCCTGTCGATACAGCACCGGCCGTGGCCGAAGACGCTGAGGTTCACATCGGCAGTGCAGACGACCATGGCGAGCCGGAAGCTGAAATGACGGACGATGCGGCAGCCGTCGAGGCGCGCGCCGAAGAGCAACCCGTCCGCATTGACCTCGATCAGGATGATCTGCCGGAGGCCGAGGAGATCCCGAACGGCCGTTCGATGGACGACCCACTTGACGAGATCCGGCCGCGCCGGAAGCGCGCGCGGTCATACAAGATCCAGGAAGTCATCAAGCGCCGGCAGGTTGTCCTGGTGCAGGTGGTAAAAGAGGAGCGCGGCACGAAGGGCGCGGCGTTGACCACCTACCTGTCTCTGGCAGGGCGTTACACCGTTCTCATGCCGAACACCGCGCGGGGCGGCGGCATTTCGCGGAAGATTACGAACGCGCACGATCGCAAGCGCCTCAAGGCCATTGCGCAGGAGCTCGATGTTCCCGATGGCATGGGCCTGATTATCCGCACGGCGGGTGCGGCGCGGACTAAGCAGGAGATCAAGCGCGACTTCGAATACCTGCTGAGACTTTGGGAGAGCGTTCGCGATCTGACGTTGCGGTCAATCGCACCGGCTTTGGTTTACGAGGAAGGGGATCTGATTAAGCGATCGATCCGCGACTTGTACTCGAAGGACATCGACGAGATCTGCGTTGCTGGCGATACCGCCTACAAAGACGCTAAGGACTTCATGCGCATGCTCATGCCGAGCCATGCCAAGAACGTCGCGAAGTACGACGGCCCCGGTTCTCTCTTTGCTGACTACGGCGTCGAGCAGAAGCTTGCGGACATGTTCAGTCCGATCGTCTCTCTACCATCGGGCGGCTATCTGGTGATCAACCAGACGGAAGCCCTGGTCGCCATCGACATCAACTCGGGCAAGGCGACACGCGAATTCTCGATCGAAGAAACAGCGCTGAAGACCAATCTCGAAGCGGCCGAGGAAATCGCCCGGCAATTGAAGCTGCGGGACCTCGCAGGGCTGATCGTAATCGATTTCATCGATATGGACGAGAAGCGCAACAATCGTGCTGTCGAGCGCCGTATCAAAGAGTGTTTGAAGCGTGATCGTGCGCGGATCCAAGTCGGCCGGATTTCTCACTTCGGCCTTTTGGAGATGTCGCGCCAGCGTCTGCGAACGGGTGTACTTGAGGGGTCGACAACACAGTGCCCGCACTGTCAGGGCTCGGGAACGATCCGGTCCGTCGAGTCAATTGCACTCGCGGTCTTACGCGGCGTTGAAGATGCGCTGCGCCGCGATCAGGGCGTCGTCACAGTCCATGCACCAACTGAAGTGGCGTTCTACCTGTTGAACCAGAAGCGCCAGTTTATTGCGACCCTGGAAGAGGCCTATGCGGCGACAATCCGGATCATCGGCTCTGATACGACCCAGGGTTCCAACTTCGAGATCGAACGGCCGACACAATCGCGATCCAGCGGTCGGCGTGCCGAACGCGCAGAGCGTGCCGAAAAGCGCGCCGTACGGATCGACGCCGGTTTCGAGGAGTTTGGCGAGGACGCGGACGCGGGCGGGCCTGCGGACGACGAGAACGGCGAAGACAGTGACGGACAACGCGGACGTCGCAGACGGCGGCGGCGCGGAGGCCGGAGAAGCGACGGCGACAATGCCCAGCGCGCCACTGACGACGCGCAAGCACTTGATACGGCTGCGGACGAGCCAGATGAGGAGCGCGAGGCCGGGTCCGCTTTGGCGCGAGACGGTGACGACGATGGCCGATCCGCACGTGGCCGGCGCCCACGTCGGCGAGGACGCCGCGGCGGGCGTCGCGGCCGTACTGACGGTCGCGAGGGGACGCCGCGTGGCGGTGATCTGACGGCTGGCGCAAACGGCTTTGAGCTCGAAGGGTATTCAGCCCAGGCTGCATCCGTCGCGGTTGCCGCACTCCGGATTAAGACTGGCGACCCTATTCTGGTTGATGAGATCTACCCCGTCGCCGAGCCTGATGCACCTGTGCCGGACCCAGAGGATGCGGACGAGGAGACAGGGGCATTTGCTGCAATCGCGCGCGATGCCGATGCGCCTGAAACGATCGACCAATCGGCCGGTGCTGCGCACGACACAACGACTGCATCATCGGTCAACGGCTCGGCCCGCACAGCGCCCCCGGCGCCAGACGACGATGCCGGTTTCGATGACAGCGTTGCTGACCCGGTTGCGCAAAGTGCAACACCTTCATCATCCGACGAGACCGGTGATGAGGCGGACACCGAGGTTACGCCGCCGAAACGCCGGGCACGTTCGTTGAACTCCACAGCGCCGGTGGTCCGTCACGTTGTCGTTGGTGCCGAGGCGACAGCGAACCAGGGCGAGCATGTCGACCCAACCGGTCCGCGTCGTAAGGGATGGTGGCAGCGGACGTTCGGCTGATGGAAGCTAGAGCGTATGGCTCGCGCTTGCTTTCGCTCACGGGCTGTTCCTAGCTGCGCTCGGGCCCTCCGCGGGGGCGGCGCAACGCGCCGGGCCGCAGGCGCGGCCTGGGGTCGTCCTACCAGGATAGCCAGCGTTGGTTGTTTATCGCTCACGGGCTGTTCCGGCCTGACGGCCGGGCCCCATCGAGATGGCGTATCCGCCATCTCGACATGTGAAATGCCCAACGCGGGAACACCCGCGTTGGGGTGGGGGCGGCGCAACGCGCCGGGCCGCAGGCGCGGCCTGGGGTGCCGGACGGCTTGGCCCGCGCTCAAGTGGCGAGCGCTTGTCGCG
>JBCCOV010000117.1:0-15719 GCA_039039985.1 Pseudomonadota bacterium
CCTTCGAACGACTCTGACGTCGTTTCAGCCGCCTTTGCACGGAGCAAGACGACGCCACCGACAACGCCAATGACCAACCCGACAGCCGGCCCCAGGATCAACTGCTTGGCCGCGAACAGCGCCCATGTGGTTGCGCCCGGAACGGCACTGGCCGTGAGACTTGCGAACAGCAAGATCACCGGCAGGGCGAGGCCGTCATTCAGACCACTTTCGACTGTCAGAGCGCGGCGCGCGCGATCGGGAACGATTGGGTTCGTCACAACGGCCTGGCCCAGAGCCGCGTCTGTCGGTGCGAGAATCGCCGCGACAAGGACAATAGCGACAAGCGGCCAGTCCGAGAGAAATGGCCAGGCCGCGAGCGCTCCGAGAACAACTGACAGCGGCAAGCCGATCAACAGCATGCGCACTGGCCAGGCATGCTGTTGGCGAAGCGCCCTGAGGTCAATCTGGGCGGCATCGAGAAATAGCAGAATGATCAGCGCCAGCTCAGCAACGACATGCAGGAGCGCTTCGGCCTGGCTGTGCACCATGAGACCGCTCTGCGACAGCGCCGTGCCGTATGCCAGAAAGATCATCGGCGCCGTCAGCATCGTCGTCGCCATGCGCTTGGCGACCATCGCATAGGCCAAAGTGAACACAACGATAGCAAGAAGCAGAAGTGTCATAAGACAACGCCAATTGTTCGCTTACAGACGATCAACCTATAGCACACCAACCCAGTCACGAAATCCCGCCCCAATGCAACCAGCCAAAAGTCCCTGATCGGTTGCAAATCTGCAGCGTCGATAATGTGCGATGCAGACCGGGCGCTTCACTTGTCACTGAGCCAACAGAGTAATGGTCATATCGGCGACGTCTTGCGATTTGATCACAAACCTGTGACGTCTGGTTCTGACATGCGAGACTGCGCCACGACGTGGCGCCAACCGCGGCGGTGCTGCAGCATAGCTCTTGGCCAGGATGTCAGTTAGCTTAGTATTTGTTGTATCAAGACGATCAAGAGGAGCCGGAGCACATGGCTCAGTCGCGACCAAACGTGCTGTGGTACTGCACGGATCAGATGCGGTTTGATACCGTGGCGGCACTTGGCAATCCGCATATTCGCACGCCCAATCTGGACCGTCTGGTTGCCCGCGGTACGTCTTTCTTGAATGCCTATGTCCAGGCACCTGTTTGTACGCCCAGCCGTGTGAGCATGTTGACCGGCCGCTACCCGGCATCGCATCGCGTCTGTCGCAACGGCGTCTGGTCATTCCCGGACAGCGAGGTTTTGGTCACGCGCCTGCTGGCAGATGCCGCATATGATTGCGGTTTGGTCGGCAAGCTCCACCTGTCTACCGCCACGCACGGTGAAGAGCGGGTCGACGATGGCTACAGATACTTTGCGTGGTCGCACCAGCCCATGACCGGCGAGGCAGATCACCTCAACGCTTATCACCAATGGCTTCGTGAGGAGAAAGGCGTCGATCCCACATCATTGTTTGATAGGCAGCGCGGCTTTGTTTCGGCGGGCGTCCCGGAGGAGCTGCATCAGACGACGTGGTGCACCGACATGGCTTTGCGATTTCTGGACAAGCCGCGCGATGGTCCATGGTTGTTGTCGATGAACCCCTATGACCCGCATCCACCGTTCGACCCGCCGGCAACATATCTTGAGCGCTACGATCCAGCGACGCTGCCACCGCCACTGTTTCGGCCAAGCGACATCGAACGTCAGTCCATGTTTTCACGGGTGCGCAGTCAGACCGTCGACGCCGTCGATCCAACCTGGGACGGTGTGGACGCTGGCGACGGTGAGGAATACGAAAGCCAGAGTGCGCGCGGTTATCGGCCACCAAAGCGCTATAACGGCCGAGCCGCGAAGGCCGCTTACTACGCCATGATCGAATTGATCGACACGCAGTTCGGGCGTATTCTCGATGCGCTTAATGCGCGCGGTGACGCAGACAATACGATTGTCATATTCACCAGCGACCATGGCGAACTGCTAGGTGATCACGGCCTGATGTATAAGGGCTGCCGCTTTTTCGAAGGCCTTGTCCACGTCCCGATGATCATTGCCGGCCCCGGCATTGCCCATGACCGGCGGTGCCCGGCACTTGTCGAACTGCTCGACCTGGCACCCACACTCCTCGACTATGCCGGAGAACCGACGCCCGGTCGCATGCAAGGCACGTCGCTGCGTCCACTGCTCGACGCGGCGGCAACCGTACCGGACGAACCCGATGCACTGAAAGAGACTGTGTTTTGCGACTTCAACGATAGCGTCGGTTACAGTCCAGTTCCTGATGACACGCAGGCGACAATGACGTTCGACGGTCGCTACAAGCTCGTTGTTTATCACTCGCATGATATCGGTGAGCTGTTTGACCTGGCGACCGACCCTGGTGAATTCGACAACCGCTTTTACGATCCCGATTGGCGCGAGCTGCGCGACCGGTTGATCCTTCGTCATCTCAATCGATTTGCGCGCACGCTGGATGCGGGTGAGGAGCGCGTGTCGAATGCCTGAAACCGAAGCACAAGCCGCAGACGCAACCAACCTGCTCTTTCTGTTCTCGGACCAGCACGCTCAACGTGTCGCGGGTTGCTTCGGAGATCCGGTTGTTGAGACACCCAATCTCGATGGTCTCGCTGCCGACGGCGTAACGTTCGACAACTGCTACACGCCGTCGCCGATTTGTGTTCCCGCCCGCATGGCCATGCTCACGGGTCTGCACCCGCACCAGCAAAGCTGTTGGACCAACGATGATGTTTTGAATCCCGAGCAGCCGACATGGCCGCAGGCGCTTGGTGCCGCCGACGTGCATACGGCACTGATCGGGCGCATGCACGCTATGGGCGCCGATCAGTTGCGCGGATATGCGGAACGTGAGGTTGGCGATCATAGTCCGAATTGGCCCGGCGTTCCACGGCATGACATGGGCGTTCTCGATAAGACCAACGACCCGCATCGCGAAAGCCTGGAGCGATCAGGTGCAGGCCAGAACGCCTATCAGGTTCTCGATGAGGCGGCAGCGGATGCGGCGGTCGCCTGGCTGCAACGCTGGGCTGCCAGCGACCGAGACGGGACAGACCGGCGTCGGTTTGCGCTGACGGTTGGGTTCATGCTGCCTCACGCGCCGTTTGTCGCCTGGCCCGACGACTATGCACGCTACGAGGGTCGTGTGCCGCCGCCTCGTCTCGCCCCGCCAGCCCACGAGCACCCGTGGATTGCCTGGTGGCGCCAAGCCCGCAACATCACAGACGTTTCGCATGGCTCGATCATTCGGGCGCGACAGGCGTACTATGCGCTCGTCATGCATCTCGACCGATTGATCGGCAAAGTCATCTCCGCGCTTCATAAGACCGGTTTGTCGGACAATACGATCATCGTCTATTCGTCGGACCACGGCGAGCAAATCGGCGAGCGCGGCTTATGGTGGAAGCACACGTTCTACGACGACTCTGTCAAGGTGCCGCTGATACTTAGCTGGCCTGGGCGGCTGCCGAAGGGCGAACGCCGTGAGCAAGTCGTGACTCTGCACGACGTTGCCGCGACGATGACCGACGCCATGGGCGCGCCGGCGCTACCAGACTCCAATGGGCGTAGCTTACTTTCGGTAGCCGAGGGTCGCAACGACGCCTGGGTGGATTGCGCTTACTCCGAATACTGCACCGATGCCGTTCCGGACTGGACCGGCAGCATGGCCGTTCGCCAGCGGATGCTGCGGTCCGGCCGCTGGAAACTGATCGACTATCACGGGTACGCGCCGCAGCTTTTCGACCTGGAGACGGACCCGGACGAGATGCACGATCTTGCCAATTCACCGGCCCACGCATCTGTCCGCCAGGACCTGCAAGGGCAGGTCCGCGCGACGTGGGACCCCGATATGATCCAGGCAACTATGGAGCGGCGGCGGCGCAATAAGGACCTGCAAGCGGCGTGGGCGCGCAACGTGCGACCTCGCGATACCATTCGGTTTCAGACAACGCCCGATATGAATTGGCTCGATGAGTCCGAGAGCTAACTCAAACGGTTGGGATGTGTCGCGGCTTTAAGTCTTCGCGTCCAACTCAAAACGCTCGTAGAGTTCGGTCGGTGCGTCATGTACCTTCATTTCATCGACGATTGCCGCACATATCCGCGCTTCGGCATCCGGCGAGTCGAGCGGCTGCATTTGATGCGGATCAGTCTCCAAGTCGTAGAGCACCGTACGGGTGTCGGCGAAACCGCCTTGCGTCGGCGAGCGCTTGGCATCCGGCAGCGCAGGAATCTTCAGAAGCGGCGCGCCCTTCGTAAAATCGAAACCGCGATGCAGGACGGCGTTTTCAAGTTCGCGGATCTCGAAGAAGCTGGTGTTGTGCATCGGCATGAGCGTGTACTCGAAGAGGTCGTGGCTCTCCATGCGCTCAGGATAGCGGAAGTAGGTATACCGCCCATCCGTGGCGTTGATCGCACCGCCAAACAGTCCGTAGAGCGCCAGATCTCTCACGCGGTCCGATGTGCCGGACACCAGAGGCATCAAAGATCGCCCGGTCACATGCGGCCCGGGCGCGATGCCGAACATGTCGAGCAAGGTTGGCATGACGTCGGTTGTCTGCGTAAGCCCCGCAACGCGCGACCCGCCGCGGGCGGCACAATCAGGGTGGTAGACGAACAGAGGTATATTCGCGATCTCGTTGTAGAACGGCATCCGGTTCTTGGCCCACCAGTCATGCTCTGACAGCATGAACCCGTGGTCCGTTGTCAGGACCAACGCCGTATTCGTCCAACGGTCGTTGGCGTCGAAGTCGTCGAGCAGGCGACCGAGTTGCGCGTCGCACAACGCCACGAGTGCCGCGTAATTCGCCTTGAGCTCCGCAACCTCCTGCTCGGTTTCTTCCACCTTGCGATACCGCGGCCAATCATACGTCGGTCCGTTGTATCCGGTCTTGAACATGTCCCGATAGCGCTTCGGCGCGATGAACGGCTCATGTGGGTCGAACGTCTCCAAATGCACGAGCCACCCATCCTCTGCGCCGTTGTCCTCCAGAAATCGCAGGGTTGAATCGAAACACTGCACACTCGGGAAGTCTGCTTCATCAACAAAGCGTTCGCGATTGATCATGCCCTGAAGTCGATGTCCGTCGCGGTGATCCTCAAATTGGGCCTGATGATACTGCTGCCGGAAACGTTCCATTGGCGGCTTGACCATGGCGACCCAAGGATCAGACTCCTGCCCGCGTATGTAGTCCCATGTCGTATAGCGGGAGTGATACGTCGCGCCGCCATCTTCAAAATAGTGATAGTGATCGGAAACGAGATGAGTGTAGTGACCGGCGTTCCTGAGGATGACCGGGAAACTGTCGTCAAAGGGCTCAAGCGGCCCCCAACTCCGATGCAGAAAACACAAGCGCCCCGTATGCATGTCCCGGCGCGCCGGCATGCAGGGCATCGAGCCAATGTAATGGCTATCGAATGTCACCGCGCGCGCAGCCAATCGATCAAAGTTGGGCGTGGGGATCTGGCCGCCATAGGTCGATAGCGCGCGCCGATTGAGACTGTCGAATAGAAGAAAGACAACCCGCATGCCGCCACTCCCATGACTTTGCGCGACTTTGCGCGTTACATCGACTTTCTGCGCTGACGTTCCCGCCAAATCGGCCAGATCAGCAACAGTAGCGCGATAATCGTGAAGGCAAGCGGCAGTGGCTTTGTAAAGATGGGAGACGGATCACCGGCCGTCATCATCAGTCCGCTACGCAGCTTTTCTTCTGCAAGTGGCGCCAGCACGAAGCCGATGACAAACGGGCCCAACGGGAACTTGCCGCGCTCAAGCAAGAAACCGATCACGCCAAAGCCAAGCATCACCCAAACATCAAACATCGTGTTGTCGAGCGCAAAGCTTCCCAACACGCAGAAGACCATGACGACGGGAAGCACGAACGAGCGCGGCAGCTCCATGAACTTGGCGATCCAGCCGACCGTGCCGGTCATTAAGAGCCACATAATGATATTGGCGAGAATGTACGCCGCCATCATTCCGTAGACGACGTTGGCGTCGGTCAGAAACAAAGTCGGCCCGGGTTGAATCGCGTGGATCATCAACGCGCCGATCAAAATGGCATCGATGACCGAACCGGGGATACCCATGGCGATCAAGGGGATCAAAGCCCCGCCAACCGTTGCGTTGTTTGCCGCTTCGGAGGCGACAATGCCTTCCTCCGACCCGGTGCCGAACTTCTCCGGTTCCTTCGACAGGTTCTTCTGCGTTGTGTAGGCGATGATCGATCCGATCGATGCGCCAATTCCCGGGAGAACACCAACCCACGTGCCAATGAACGAGGAGCGGAACATGTTACCCGCATGTCGCCGAAAGTCTGCGAACGACATGAGAATGCCACGTGTCGACACCGAGGCGCGCTCACCCTTTCGCGACAGTTCCAGGCAATCGGCGATGATCTGGCTGACCGCGAATACGCCGATCAAAACGGGCAACAGCTTGAGCCCGCCGTTGAGCATGTACCAGTCCCACGTCAAACGCGGCGCACCGGTTGATGGGTCGACACCCGGCATCGAAGCGAGCATCCCGAGAAAGCCGGAAATCAACCCTTTTGCAAATGAACCCTGGCTGACCGACGCGATGAGAACCATCGCCATCATGATCAGGGTGAAGTACTCGAACGGTCCGAAGCGGGTCGCGATGATAGAGAGCGGCTTGGTTATGGTGACCAACGCAATTGCGGCGACGATCCCGCCCATGAACGAGGCCGTGATGCCGAGCCCAAGTGCCCGGCCCGGATTACCCGCCTGGGCCATCGGGTAGCCATCGAATGTCGTCATGACATTTGAGGGCGTCCCAGGCATCCGCAACAACGTCGCCGTGATCAGTCCGCCGGAAATCGCGCCGACGTACATCGCGACCAAAAGCACAACGGCATTGAACGGTTGCATGTAGAAAGTCAGCGGCAAGGTCAACGCAATCAACATTGCGCCGGTTAGACCGGGTATCGCGCCAACAACGATGCCCAGCCAGGTGCCAAGAATGAGAAGGAAGAACGGCCAGGGCTGGAGAATGGACGCAAACGCATCGAGCAACGGGGCCATTAAACGCTATCCCCAACTTGGCAGGTCAACGACGAAAACCTGCGTAAAGATGAACTTCGCGCCGAACCCAACGATCAACGCGACAATCGCCGCGGGAAGTACGACGCGCGTCCGGAACCGCTCCAGACCCCAGATCGCAACGAACAAGAACGCTGCGGTCATAACACCGAAGTCCACCAGTTTGGTGTGAAAGGCTCCAGCATAGGCGAGCGTGAGAACGGCCAGAAACAGCGCCGAAGCCGGCTGCTCGTCTGACACATCTCCGTCGGAGCCGTCACGGCGGAATGCTGTGACGATCACGAGACTGCATAAGATGATGATGAGTCCTGCCGTCACCTGCGGCACCGGCGCCGAGCCCAATGGCTCGAACGAGCCTGGTGGCAGACCGAGCGTTTCAATGATCACCGCGATGCAGGCCGCGATGATGATGAGGCTGACGACGATCTCAGCTCTGGATGATCGGGTCATTTTTCAGATGGGTCATTTTCAGATGGGTCCTTACGGGCGGAACGGGAGCGTCTCGACCCGCAACACGCAAGCACGCGAGCGAGGCTTTCGGCGTCGCAACCGACGCCGAAAGCTGATGACGCGCGCTTACTTCTTTTTCGCAAGTTTCGCGATCGGCTCAGTGCGCTTCCACGTCTCTTCCAGATCTTTCCGGAAGTCGTCGCCGGTTAGAACGACATGTGTGAATACGCGCTCCTTCCAAAAGTCCTTGACGCGCTTTGTGTCCGCAGCCTTCGTGAGCGCGTCGGCAAAACCGTCGACGGCTTCTTTTGGCGTGCCTTTCGGTGCAAACCACCAGCTCTTGATGCAGAACTCGACGTTATAGCCGAGCTCCTTCATTGTCGGCAGATCGGGCAACTCCGGAATCCGTTTTGCGCCGGTGTAGGCGAGGGGTTTGATCTCCGCTTCAGGATTCGGCTTGCCGTCTGGAAGTAGCGTGAACTTTATCACCTCGGCTGGCGACAATACGGTCGTGTTCGTTTGTGCGCCGGTTAAAGCCGTGAAGTTGGCTGTCCCGCCACCAATCTGCACGAACCGGAACTTCGAGCCAGGCGAGGCCTGCTCCATCATGATACCGGCCATGTGATTGATCGCGCCGAGATTCGCACCGAAGATCAGGCTGTCCGGTTTTGACTTAGCCCGCTCAAGCAGCTCTTTCGCTGAATTGATTCCGCTGTCCTTACGCACCATCGGCAAGACACAGAACTCGCCCGTCGCCGCAACCGGCTCGTAATTGCGCCAGCCGAAATTCATGGCGCCGGAGCCCTCGCCACCCATCAATGCAATATGGATCAGCAGGAACGTATAACCGTCAGGCGCTGCTTCCATCACCTGCCGCGAACCAATGGAGTAGTGTCCGCCGACGTTGATCACTGTGATCGGTTGCGGAAGCAGGTTGTTTTCCTTGATGCCAGCTTGGAATATTCGCGCCGTTTGGTCAGACGTTCCGCCCGCTTTGAATGGTACAATGACTTTGACTGGCTTCTCCGGCCATGCGGCCTGGGCCGGGGCTAGCGCTGGCAACACCAACGCAAGCGCAACAGCAAGTGCTCGCTTCATTACAGTTTCCTCCTAATCGGTTTGGATCCGAATCTGCGTCCGGTTCAAGTGATACTGTCGATTGGCGTCTCAAGACTGGCACCGTTCTAACCATTCGACAAGTTAGCGCGCCGCAGATTCAGCTGGAACGGTTCTGCACCTCGCTGTAGGCAGGAATGAACCCGGCCTTTGCGGACCCACATCGAACGCATAGCGCGGTTATCCTTACGCATGGAGCAGGCCCCCATGACACCCTCAGACTCCGCCGCCACAGCGCGGCAGCCGAATGTCCTGTTTGTCACGGCAGATCAATGGCCCGGTCACCTGATGGGCGTCGCCGGCCATTCCGTTGTCGAAACGCCAACGCTGGACCAACTCGCTGCCAACGGTACGTATTACCCCAACGCTTACGCCGAGTGCCCAATCTGCATTCCCGCCCGCCGCTCAATGATGACGGGAACCAGCCCGGAGAGACACGGCGATCGGCAGTTCCAACCGGCGCTTGAAATGCCCGCTCTGCCGACACTCGCGCAGACATTTCGTGATGCAGGTTACCAGGCGACGGCTGTCGGCAAGGTTCACGTCTATCCCCCGCGCAACCGCATCGGGTTTGACGACATTATTTTGTCTGAGGAAGGTCGCCCGCACCTCGGCGGCCCCGACGACTACGACATCTTTCTTGCCGACGAAGGGTTTGCCGGACAAGGATTTGCCCACGGCATGTCGAACAACGAGTATGCGTGGCGGCCATGGCATCTGCCGGAGCATTGTCACCAGACCAATTGGGCGACCAATCAAATGTGCCGGGTCATCAAACGTCGCGATCCGACACGCCCGGCGTTCTGGCATCTGTCCTATGTCTACCCGCATCCGCCCATCGTGCCACTGCGAGACTATTTCGATCGCTACGCCCGGCGCGATGTTGATGCGCCGGTTGTCGGAGATTGGGCAGATACTTATGACGCACTGCCGCCAGCACTAAAGGAAGTCGTCAACTACTGGGCTGCGCTTAAACCGGACGAGATGTCGGATATGCGGCGCGCGTTCTACGCACAGTGCACCCATATCGATCATCAGCTGCGACTTGTGCTGGGAACTTTGCGCGAGGCATCTCTGCTTGACGACACCATCATCCTCTTTACGAGCGATCACGGCGACATGCTTGGCGACCATGGCCTTTACGCGAAACGGTTCATGTATGACGGTTCGGTTCGTGTGCCGATGATCCTGGTTGGCACTGTCGACTGTCAACGGGTTGGGCATCACAGGGTCGATGACCGTCTGGTCGGCCACCAAGACGTCATGCCAACACTGCTTGATCTGTGCGACATCAGCATACCCGAGAGCTGCAGCGGGCAGTCAATGCTCTCCGATCAAAAGCGCGTAACGCACTATTGCGAGGCTCTCGAAGGTACGAGCGCGACGCGCATGATTGTCGACGGGCGGTACAAACTGATCTGGTACCCGTGTGGCAACGTCGTGCATCTTTTCGATCTCCAGGACGATCCGCGCGAGCAAACGAACCTTGCCGGCCAATCGGATTATGCCGCGACCCGGCAGCGTCTGGAAACTGCACTGATAGACAGCTTGTACGACTCAGATACAGACTGGCTCATCGACGGTCGCCTCGTCGGCTTTCCGGCCGTCGATGTCCCGTTGCGACCCAATCGCGACTTGTCCGGCCAGAGAGGGCTACATTTCCCCACCCCGCCGCGCACGGGTCCATCACATATCGTCGGTACGCCGCGTTAGGCAAAGACGACGTGCGGCGACCGCGAAGCGAGATCATTTCCGCCATAGGCGGACTCGCTTCGCTGGCCCACACCCGCTATTCAATTCGACTTCGCAGGCCACCTGTGAAATCGTGCCGTTAGGTTGCCTAAAAACGCCGGATGTTCCCGACTACAGCATTCCTGCGGTAACGACATCGGAAACATCCAAGTTCGGGGGGTGTAGGATGGCTCCAGCAAAACCTGAAGCGTTCTAGCTATTGCCATCGTTCGAGGGCAATAGCCGCGTCTTTAATGTCGACATGTTCTGTCTCACGCGACGGGGCGATACTTTCTCATCTCTTCCTCTTTCTTTATCCGCCGACGATACGCACGTTCGACACGATCCTGCATGATTGCTCTAAAGAGCATTTTCTCTTTGATTGCGTCCCGTATATCGCGCCAGTACGTGGCCACCGCAAACACGACTGCTGCGACTGCTGCAAAACAGCTGATCGAAATGAGCACTGTCTACACTCCTGAGATTTCTAAAGGCCAATTCGTCGGATGCGCTAACCCGGTGCCCCGTGCAGTACACAGATAAATTTGACCTCTTGATCAAGTGTTTATGGTACTCGAACAATCCGATTCATTCCGGCACAGAGTATTCGATCTCGTTAAGCTCGTTAACATGGAAAAGTCTATTCAATCTGCGCCAACACATTGAGTCGACATGCCTCGGCACGTGCTTCTTTGTCGTGTTGGAAGCGCTGCACGGATCGCCTCGGGTTCGGGAGTACATCGCAGCACACGATTCTGTGAGACACTCAGGATCGTAGACGCCGCGGCTGTCGTCAATCGCTTCCCAGATGATTGCAGCGCGGGCAACAGACCTGATTGTGAGGAAGTCCGAAAGACACCAAACCTCCGCAGTCGCAATCAGCCACATTGTGTCTTGACGTCAGCGACGATGTCTGTCGGTGGGCGAGATTGGACGGAAGTCTCCAGTCTCGGCTTCGGCGCGCCGTTTCCGCCGATGCGCGCGCTCGACCCGCAGCTGACTAAGTGACCGCTCCCGCTCCTTCTTCTCGATCGCCATTCGATTATCTCGCAAATACGTGGCGATACCGAAACCCAAAGCAGCTAATCCTGCCGCGCTACTGACCGAAATTGCCATAATCCAAACAGTCCTAATCTCAATCATTTAATTCAGAGGCTACGTCTTTTTTTGACGCCTCCTTAAGACTTACGCTTAGTTAGAGTGTCTTACCGGTTTCTTGCGCAATTCGGTAAAATTCTACTGGTTCCAGCACCTTCCGCTTAAGTTGGCTGTTAGGGTTTACGGGCGGAGGTCGTGGTTCCCCACGAGACGGCCCGCACATCTCGAGCTGCGATCAGCTTCCATGCAATGTGCGAGCCTAGTCCGTCTTTGGCACATATCCAGCCGGATCTGTCGGCATAGCTTACCGGTCCTCTCTTCGACGGAGTGGGATTGCCGGGGCGTTCAGATACTCAGTCTGTCGCCAACACGGCAATGGCATCGACTTCGACACGCACGTTGTCACGAAAGAGCGCAGACACGCCGACCAGGGCGCTGGCAGGCGGATTACGCGTGTTCACAAAGCGGTCTCGCACGTTGCGTATTGTTGGTAGGTCCTCCGGCCGATAGTCGCGGATGTAGATCGTGAGGCGCGCCACGTTCGAAAAGTCCGCACCGGCCGCCGCCAAGGTTGTGCGGATGTTCGAGAAGACCTGCTCAAGCTGCGCTTCGAGCCCGGGACCGACCACAGACCCGTCTGACTTGAGCGGAACGTGCCCCGATAGAAACACCAAACGTCCGGACTCGACAGCCATCGCCTGGGAAATGCCCGGGATGTTGGCGCCCGGCGGATTGACTGCACGCATCTTCGTGTCCGCATTGTGACCACCTTGCGCTAGTCCCAATCTGGCTCCGGACATTGAGGCGGTTGCGAGGAACAGCACCACCGCGAGTGCTCGGTACACTTGGATCAGTTTGCTTTGCGAGGGAGCGGTCTTTGTCATCTTGCCGTCCTTTCAATGAGCCAGCTGTCGTGCAGCCATTTTTCGGTTTGGCGATGTCCGGGCATTGTGATCCAAACGATGTCTCGTTCAAAAACGATCGGCTGTGCATTGACGCCGATAATGACCCAGAACCACCGACCGTCCGCGGTGTTGCGCATCTTCACCTTCATGCCGGAGATCGTTATTGACTGCCGCTGCCCCTGGAGCGCGACGGTTATTGTTTCATCGTGTTGGGCGATCCAATGGAGTTCCATCGATAGGAGAAGATCCGGCGCGGCTTGCTTGAGAAACGTCAACGCGCTGTCCCTGGCGACAGCCGTTGACGGCAGTTCGCCAGCTTTGCCGTCCTTCGTCATGCGCACGAACCCTTTGAGCTGACCGGAGCGATCTCGCAGAACGCTGATGTGCTCTCCGCCCAATCCTGTGTTGCGCCCGTCTTTGCGTTCGTAACGCGTCAATGCGGCCTCGGTACCGTCAATCGCAACGGACTTGCGGGAGACCATTTGAAAGCCATCCGGAATCTCGATCAGCTCGGACGGCTCATTCAATTCGGATGCTAGAGCCACGCCAGCACCTCCGATCTGTAATGTGAGAACAGCAACACCGATCGATACTGCGGTTCTCGCAAGCTTCACCAAGTTCGACTTGACGTTAAGTGTAGGTCTAGTTGACATTGACACCTGCTTGTATCGAGTGATTTAGCCCCGTGCCTTCCGAATGAGGTCTTCGACACGTGCAATGTTCTCTTCAACTTCTGCGCGGAACCCCTTGAGTTCCAGGATTTGCTGATCCGTTCGGGCCAGCTGCCCGCGCAAAATCTCCAGCACGCGGCGCTTGCCGCGAATGCCGGTTGCGTCTTCAAAGTACAAATCGATGACCGACGCGATTTCGTCCAAGCTCAAGCCCAGGCGTTTCAAAGCAGCAATCTTCTCAAGTCGCGTCACTGCTTCTTCGTTGAAGTACCGGTAGCCCACACCTTCTCGCTCAACCGGCCGGAGCAAACCAAGCCGCTCGTAATAGTGGATCGTGCGATGGCTCACGCCAGCTCGGCGTGCCAAGTCGCCGATCTTCATGAGGTCTTTCGACTGCTTTGGCGCCGGCATGGTAGATCTTTTAGCTAAAGAAAAACCTGACGTCAAGTGTAGATTTTATGTTCAATGGCCAGAGATCGTGATCTGTTGTCGGCACGGCAATTGCGCATACGGAACTTCCGTGCAAATGCACTTGGCATTTTGACCGTGCCAAAGTTGTAGAGAAATTTATAAATCTGATTTGTCTATTAAACCAATATTCAACTCAGCATTTGTATTATTGAGCCGCGAAGTATCGTTAACGTTTCGATAACTCATCATACACGCAGCAAGGCTGGGAACGACTAAGTAGCGCTTTTAGCAACAAAGATGTGATCAAGTGTAGTGGGGCTGATCGCGTGAAGGCAGATTACAGTACAAAGTCAGCCAAGAGACGGCCCGTTCGACGTCTAAACAAGCGGAACGGTTTGAAGGCCGGAGCCTCGACATCCGTCGATGCGATGTGCGCCGAGATCCTCGATGCGATGGAGCAAGGCGCGGCACTGTGGAGTGCCGATGGCCGATGCTTGTATCTCAACAAACGCTTTTACTCCGTGCTCGAATACAGCACGGATGATGTTTGGGTGGGTATGTGTCGCGAAGACTTCTTTGAGATGGCATTGAACCGAGGAGAGTTTTCTTCCGATTGGGGCGACCAATTGAAGTCGCTTGCGGGGAAACGGTCATCGTTCACGTATGACAGGCATCTGCCGTCTGGCCGGATAGTCGCAACCACCGTGCGACGCCTTGAAGACGGACGAGATGTTGTCACCTACACCGATGTTACCGCGGCGCGAAAGCTGACGGCAGAGCTGGATGCCGCGAAGCAGGCGGCGGAAGAAGCCGAGAAGCGAAGCGCGGCTGCGCTAGTTTCAGAGAAGGAACGCCAGCATCAGGTCGCCATGGTGTCTGCCCTGGGCGAATGGCTGCAGAGCTGCAAGTCTCTGGAAGAGCTCTACAAGGTCGTTAGCGGGCACATGGTGCGACTTTTGCCCGGCAGTTCCGGCGAGCTCTACATCTACAGCAACTCGAGGGACGTCCTGGACGGCGCGTGCTGCTGGGGAGATACGTCACTTCCAGAGCACATCAACGTCGACGACTGCTGGGGCCTGCGACGCGGGCGTTCGTACACGTATGGCGCCGGAGAGGTCGAGTTCGAGTGTGGCCATGTTTCAGAACAAAACTGGCAAAAGGACTTCGGATGCTATTTTTGCATTCCGATCGTTGCGCATGGCGATACGGTTGGTCTCCTGCACGTCAAGTTGGGGCAGGAGTGCCAACCCAGAGTGTGTACATCCAGTTGTCAATCATTGAACGACAGACGCCGGTTTGTGATTCAATGCGCGGAGCACATCAGCCTGGCGGTGGCCAACGTCAAACTTCGCGATGAGTTGCACGACCAGTCCATCCGCGATGCGCTTACCGGGCTGTTCAACCGCCGATATCTTATCGAAAACCTGCGGCGCGAAGTGGCCCGGGCGACCAAGAATGGTAGACCGTTAAGCTTGATTTCCTGCGATGCGGATCACTTCAAGAAGCTGAATGACAATCACGGTCACGACGCGGGAGATTCCGTACTGCGCGCCATTAGTGAAGTCATGAACAACATGTTTGATGGCGATGAAGTCTGTTGTCGGTTTGGTGGCGAAGAGTTCCTGATTCTGCTTCCCGATACCGACAGGCCGACGGCTCTAAGACGCGCAGAAGAGCTGCGTCTCGCAGTCGAAGGACATATCATTCGCTATGGAAACACGAATTTGACGCCGGTCACGCTGTCGCTCGGAGTTGCGACAGCGCCCGAGGACGGCACAATTCCACAGGCCCTGATTTCGAAAGCGGACGTCGCACTTTATCGCGCCAAGGCGGAGGGCCGAAACAAGGTCTGCCTTGCTGGCGACGACTCGGAATGATCTCCACGCTCGCCCGAGCGCCGCGTGGCTTTGTTGCGCCGTTCGCACGCGGGTCTTTGATGGTGCTGTTCGCACGCTCGCAGGCTCGCGGCTCGAGCGTGTCCTTGCGTGCGCTACCGCTCGCGACAAGCGCTCGCTACTTGAGCGCGGGCTAGCCGTCGGGCACCCACAAGCCGCGAATGCGGCCCGGCGCGTTGCGCCGCCAACGCGGAGGCCCGAGCGCAGCGAGGAACAGCCCGTGAGCGATAAACAATAAGCACGGACCCCAACCGTCGGGCACCACAGGCCGCGAATGCGGCCCGGCGCGTTGCGCCGCCCACGCGGAGGCCCGAGCAAAGCGAGGAACAACCCGTGAGCGATAAACAATAAGCAC
>JBCCOV010000118.1:0-15437 GCA_039039985.1 Pseudomonadota bacterium
CAAACCTGTGCGCGGCGGAAACGTGCGGTTCACATCCGGTTTCGGCATGCGCCGTCACCCAATCCTGAACCGGCTGCGCCCGCACCGCGGAATCGACTGGGCGGCACGTTCCGGTACACCCATTATGGCGGCTGGCAACGGTACCGTTTCATTTGCCGGCCGGAGAGGCGCCTTCGGAAATCTGGCCCGAATTCGCCATGCGAACGGATACGAGACGGCCTACGCACACATGCAGCGCTTTGCGCGCGGCATCAAAGCCGACGTCCAGGTGCGTCAAGGCGACATCATCGGTTACGTGGGCACCACCGGATTGTCGTCCGGACCGCACTTGCACTTTGAGGTGCGCGTCAACGGCCGGCACGTCGATCCGTTGAAGATCAAGGTCGGTCGTGAGCGGAATCTCAGTGGTCGCGAACTGTCCGACTTCCAACGCGAGCGGGAACGCATCATGTCCGTCATGCGCTCACCGCCCGTTCGGACGAACAATCGCTGACAGCGTCTTGCCGGCGAACGGCACGGGTGAACAGTCCGCCGGCGCAGCGCACGCATGTTACGTTCGCGTGGAGATCGCAAGGTCATCCTGATCAGCTGTCACGACGACGTGTGCACCATCTTGCACCTCGCCTGAGAGGATCTTTTCAGCCAGGGGGTCCTGCAAGTGCCGCTGAATGACGCGCTTCAGTGGCCGGGCTCCGTACGCTGCATCATACCCGTGGCTCGCCAGCCAGTCGCGCGCGCTATCGTCGAGTTCAACCACAATCTGGCGCTCCTCAAGCAGCCGCCTGAGACGTTGCAGCTGGATGTCGACAATCGCGCCCATTTGCGCGCGCTGAAGCCGCTGGAACAGAATGATATCATCGAGACGGTTGAGGAATTCCGGCCGGAACTTCAGGCGCACTTCCGCCATCACGTACTCGCGGACGTCAGCCGTTTCAGCCCCTTCCTTTTGGGACACGAGATAGTCCGCCCCGATGTTCGACGTCATGATGATCAGCGCATTGCGGAAATCGACCGTACGGCCCTGTCCGTCAGTTAGTCGTCCATCGTCCAACACCTGGAGCAGGATGTTGAATACATCAGGATGGGCTTTTTCGATCTCGTCAAACAGCACCACCTGATAGGGACGCCGGCGAACGGCCTCGGTCAGGGCGCCGCCTTCCTCATAACCGACATATCCCGGAGGCGCGCCGATCAAACGAGCGACAGAGTGCTTCTCCATGAATTCGCTCATGTCGATGCGCACCATCGCGTGCTCATCATCAAACAAGAAGGATGCCAGCGCTTTGGTCAGCTCGGTCTTGCCGACACCAGTCGGGCCGAGGAACATAAATGAGCCAATGGGACGGTTGGGATCCTGCAAACCTGCTCGCGCGCGCCGAACGGCCGTTGACACAGCACGGACGGCCTCATCCTGACCGACCACGCGGCGACCGATCGCTTCTTCCATGCGCAGAAGCTTTTCACGCTCCCCTTCGAGCATGCGATCGACGGGAATACCGGTCCACCGCGAAACCACTTGCGCGATGTGATCCGGCGTGACCGCTTCTTCCAGCATCGACGACACGGGCCCAGAGCTTCCGGCGTCCGCCTCCAGCTCCGTCAGGCTGCGCTCCAGCTCGGGAATGATACCGTACGCCAGTTCACCGGCACGGGTCAGATCCCCTTCCCGCTGCGCACGATCGAGTTCGCTCCGGCGCTGATCCAGCTCTTCCTTGATCTTTTGCGCACTGCCAAGGCGCGCCTTTTCACCTTCCCAACGGGTGGTCAAGGCACGTGCCGTTTCCTCAAGCCCTGCAATCTCGCCTTCGAGTTTCTCCAGCCGGTCTCGCGACGACGTATCGTCTTCCTTTTTCAGGGCCTCGCGTTCGATCTTGAGCTGAATGAGACGCCGATCGACTTCGTCAAGTTCCTCTGGCTTTGAATCGACTTGCATGCGTAGCCGGGACGCGGCCTCGTCGACCAGGTCAATCGCCTTGTCCGGCAGGAACCGGTCCGTGATATAGCGGTTCGAGAGACTTGCGGCTGCGACAAGCGCGTTGTCGGTGATACGCACGCCGTGATGAAGCTCGTACTTTTCCTTCAGCCCGCGCAGGATCGAGACCGAGTCTTCAACGTCCGGCTCGGTCACGAACACCGGCTGGAACCGCCGCGCAAGGGCCGCGTCCTTCTCGATGTGTTTGCGATACTCATCCAGCGTGGTGGCACCCACACAATGCAGCTCGCCCCGGGCCAGAGCCGGCTTCAGCAGATTAGATGCGTCCATGGCGCCTTCAGTCTTGCCGGCACCAACGATGGTATGCAGCTCGTCAATGAACAGCACGACTTGCCCGTCCCGGGATGTCACCTCTTGCAAGACGGCCTTGAGACGCTCCTCGAATTCGCCCCGATACTTCGCGCCGGCGATCAAAGCGCCCATGTCGAGTGCCAGTAGCTTTTTGCCTTTCAGGCTCTCAGGCACGTCGCCTTTGACGATGCGCAGAGCGAGACCTTCGGCGATGGCCGTCTTGCCGACGCCAGGCTCGCCGATCAGCACCGGGTTGTTTTTGGTGCGCCGTGACAGAACCTGAATGGTACGACGGATCTCCTCGTCGCGCCCGATCACCGGATCAAGCGCACCATTGGCTGCATCGTCCGTCAAATCACGCGCATAACGCTTCAACGCGTCAAACGTGTCTTCGGCGCTTGCCGTATCAGCCGTACGCCCTTTACGTGTTTCATCAATTGCGCGGTTCAGCGAGTCGGGCGTCACACCGGCCTGGGCCAGGATTTTCGCAGCGGCACTGTCCGTCTCAAGCGCGATGGCAACAAGTAGCCTCTCGGCCGTGACGTACGAGTCGCCGGACCGCTCGGCAATTTTCGGCGCAGCATCGAATGCGCGCGCGAGATCCGATGCGATGTAGAGTTGCCCCGCGCCAGATCCGGAAACCCGTGGCAACTTGGCTAAAGCGGAGTCCAATGCCTGACGGACTTGATCAGCTGAACCACCGGCCTTCGAAATGAGGTCGGACGCAAAGCCCTGTTCGTCATCCAATAGCGCCTTCAGCATGTGCTCGGCGCGGAATTGCTGGTGAGATTCGCGCAGCGCAAGGCTCTGCGCTGCCTGTACAAAGCCCTTCGCCCGATCGGTGTAGCGATCGAATTCCATTTCGGTCTCCTTCGGCACGTGGCTGCTGCCTCGTGTGAGCACAACAGCTGCGTCACTGATGTTTCATCTCGTTCGGGCCACACGGCGCCCGCCCGATGGAGCATATGGGTGCGATGATCCCATCGCCAAAGGGCGCTCCGCCATCTCGATGCCAGTATCAGCAGATGACGTCACGCCGCAGAGATCAATCCCGCAAACCATATAGTTTGCGAGAGCGATTCGATTGATGGAATTTTGGAGCAAACAATGGAGCACCTCGCCCGGATTGCCGCGCTGTACCGGTATCCCGTCAAGGGCCTCACGCCCGAACGCCTCGATCAAGTTGCCGTCACGGCCGGGGAGACGTTCCCGTATGATCGTGCTTACGCCATCGAAAACGGCCCCGGAAGATTCGACCCAGTCGCTCCCAAGCATCTCCCGAAAATCAACTTCCTGATGTTGATGCGGGACGAAAGGCTGGCGACGCTGCGCACGTCATTCTCAGACGACGATCAGGTCCTGACGGTTCTGCGCGATGGCAAGCAGGTTGCGCGTGGCCAGCTGACGTCGAAGACGGGTCGCGCGATGATCGAGCAGTTTATGGCCGCCTACATGAAGTCTGCCTTACGCGGAGCGCCGAAGATTGTATCAGCACCCGGCCACGCGTTCTCAGACGTGGCGGACAAGTGCATTCACATCGTCAACTTGGCAAGCGTACGCGAGCTTGAGCGCACGGCCGGCCGCTCAATCGACCCGCTCCGTTTTCGAGCGAATGTCTACATCGATGATTTGCCGCCATGGGCCGAATTCGATCTCGTTGGCCAGCAGGTGACGATTGACCAGGTCGGTCTCGACGTCTGGGCGCGCACGGTCCGCTGTGACGCCACCAATGTGGACCCGACAACGGGCGCTCGCGATCTGGCGATTCCCAACATGCTATCGCGCGCTTACGGGCATATGGATTTTGGCGTTTATGCCAGCATTACAAGCGACGGTGTTATGAAAGCCGAAGCCGTGATGAAGCGCGCCAGCTGACGTGACTGTTATGCAGTTTGGCCCCCAGGCGGCCCGAACTCAAACCCCAAGCACAGGCACGAAATACTTGCACGAAATACGGGCACGAAACACTGGCCCCAAACGCGGCCCCTAAGACAGGCATGGCCCAATCGGCGAATCGAAGCGCCAACCCAACGCTTAGGCGGACTCGGTTGTGTCGTCCCGCGGTGCGTCGCCGGATGCCGGCTCTTGGGCCTCGAAATCCTTATCCTGAGCCGCGGTACGGCGCGTACGCCGGACGGGCCGCTTGAGAAAATCGGGCTGGCCGTTCAGCTCGCCGTTTTCTTCACGCTCTGCCGAGCGTGATGCCGGTGCGCGTGATCGTGTCGACCGACGCGGGCGCGTGCTTTCACCGCTTGCATTTCGTGGGGAACGTCTGGGCCGCTCACGTTCTTGCGGCGCGCCCTCTTCGTCGCCAGCAGCGTCTCCGTCGCGCCATCCTGTGCGCGCATCGGGTTGGTCGTGTCCGTTTGCGGCACCATTGAGCCGTGGCTCGGCCTCACCATCAGCACCAGCCGTGGCTTCGCCTGCTTCAACCCGGTCTTCCGATGCCGAATCGTCGAGTTGCTCATCATCATGGGACCGCCCGCGATGGCCGTTCATTTGGTCCGGCGCAGGGCCTTGCTGCTCGCGATAGGTCATGATGATTCGATTGTAGTGCTCTGCGTGCTGGAGATAGTTCTCAGCAAGCACCGGATCGCCGGACGACAAAGCGTCTCGCGCCAGGGAAACGTATTTCTCCGCAATGTGAGACGGGGTCCCGCGGATTTTCACGTCGGGGCCGTTCGACTCAAAACTCCGCGTCAACGGGTTCTGGCTTTTACGGCTGCGATTACGCCCACGGCGATTCTGTTGTCCCTGCCTCATCGGCTCCAATTCTCAGGTTATTGAGTTCGGTTCGGTGAATATCATCAGACCTTCTCGAAGGCCCGACGCGTAAAAGTTCGGACAGCGAGAGTCATCGCCGCTTCTTACCCGATCGTTTGCGATAGCTTCGGAACGCAATCGCTCCGGAATCACTCACTGCGCGACATCCACCCGGTTGTCAGTGGCACCCATGTGCTGAACGCCGCATCATACGACGTGACCAAGCCGATTGGCGCTGTATCGCTAACCACCGTCGCGGCAATCTCCAGGGCAATCCTGTGTTGCTCGCCGCACACCATGGTTTTGACATAGCCGCTAAAAGAAGATCGCGCAATTACAATCGCAACCGTGTATTCTGCTCACACCCCTCGTGTCTGCATCGCAACACACCGCTCGTGCCCCAGAAGGTCTTGCTGTGTCCAGATATTGGCCAGACAATGTTTCGGCACGACAGATGTGAATATCTGTATAGCGCGAGTCGCCTGGCCGGCCCCAATCTCGACGAGACAATAGCCGTCAGGAACGACGTGCAGCAATCTCGTGGCCAAAAGACGGACAATATCGAGACCATCGGCGCCGCCATCCAGCGCCATGTGCGGATCGAAGTCACGCACCTCGCATTGGAGACATGGGATCTCGGTCGTCGGAATGTAAGGTGGATTTGCGACCACAAGGTTAAAGCACCCGTGTCGATTTGAAAGATCGGCAGCGTGCAGCCACGAGACGCGACGCGCTACGTCAGGTCCGAACTGGTTCGCATTACGCTGCGCAACACGCAGCGCCGGTTGCGACGCATCCAGGCCGACGCCCGTTGCATCCGGTATCTCAGCAAGCAACGTGAGAACGATGGCTCCGCTGCCCGTGCCGAAATCGAGAATGCGCGGCGCCTGCCCCAAGCGGCCCGCACGATAGAGGTCCAGCGCAACGTCAACCAACGTTTCCGTATCCGGGCGCGGGTCCAAAACTTCCGGCGAAATCTGGAACAGTCGGCCGTAGAATTCCCGTTGACCGCAAATTCGCGAAACGGGTTCGCCGCCCGCCCGGCGCGTTAAGACGTTCGCAAGCCGCGCTGCTTGTTCGGCGTTAAGCAACACGTCAGGCGCACTGAGTACGGCCAGCCGATCAAATCCCGTTGCGAAGGCAAAGAGTTCGCGAGCGTCCCGCCCCGGGCTATCGCATCCCATCACGCGCAGAGCATCGAGACACTGCGTATACGCTGCGCCAACCGCCATGTCGGGCGCGATACGTTCGAAGGGTTGATCGCCAATACCCGCTTGCATCGGCGGCGGCAGATCACATCTCGCCGTCATGCATTTCTGCCAGTTGTGTCGCCTGGTGGTCCGTAATCAAGGCATCAATGACGGCGTCAAGCGCTAAGCCCTGCATCATCTCATCGAGTTTGTGCAGCGTCAGATTGATGCGGTGATCGGTGACGCGACCCTGCGGAAAGTTGTAGGTGCGAATACGTTGCGAGCGATCGCCCGTGCCGACTTGCCCGCGCCGCTGCTCAGCACGTTCGGATTCGACTTTCTCACGCTCCAGCTCGAAGAGCCGCGCACGCAGGATCTGCATGGCCGTTTTGCGGTTCTGGTGCTGCGACTTCTCCGATGCCACGACGATAATACCTGTCGGGATATGCGTCACGCGAACAGCTGAGTCGGTTGTGTTTACATGCTGTCCGCCGGCGCCCGAAGCGCGCATCGTGTCAATCCGGATGTCCTCAGTCCTGATATCGATGTCAACGTCCTCGGCTTCCGGCAACACGGCTACGGTCGCCGCCGATGTGTGTATCCGACCGCCGGCTTCGGTCACCGGGACGCGCTGCACGCGGTGCACGCCGGACTCGAATTTCAGGCGCGCGAAAACACCATCGCCTCGTATCGATGCGACGACTTCTTTGTAACCGCCGAGGTCGTTTTCGCTGGCTTCGACGATCTCGGTTTTCCAACCTTTGATGTCCGCGTACCGGGCGTACATGCGAAAGAGATCCGCCGCGAACAGCGCCGCCTCATCACCGCCGGTTCCGGCCCGAACCTCAACGATAACACTACGATCGTCCGCCTCATCCTTCGGCAGCAACTGAATGCGCAAGGCCTGCGTGAGTTCGTCGATCCGCGGCGCCAACGCCTCATGTTCTTCACGCGCGAGTTCGCGCATGTCAGCCTCAGCCGACGCGTCTTCAATCAAGGCCGTCAAGTCCGCGATTTCCTGCTCGGCTTTGCGCAGCTCGTTGATCGACGCGACGATCGGGTCGAGATCGGCAAACTCTTTGGACAGCTTGGCAAATTTATCTTGCGGCAGACTGGTCGCCAATTCGGATTGCACAGCGGTCCATCGCTCCACAAGCCTGTCGAGTTTCTCAGTCGGGAGTGCACTCATGTCGTCCGTTTTCGTCCTCGTGCGTGGCAGCGGAACCGTCGGCGTCCCATTGGCATGTCAGGTGATAGCCGCACCATGCGGCCTAGATTTCAATGTCGTGCTCTGCAGAAAACTTACGCAGTTCCGCGCGCACATCCACCGCGGAGTTCTGTGACAGACAATCGGTCATAAGTGCCGACACAGCTGCAGTATCGAGCCCGAGCAGCATCGCCTTGACCGGGCCGATCGCAGCCGGCGCCATAGAAATGGCCCGATATCCAAGACCGATAAGCGCCATTGCCGCTATCGGTCCGCCACCGATTTCGCCACAAAGGGTCAATGGAACAGCGTGCCGTGCAGCGGCCTCGGATATCATACGCAACGCCCTGAGCGCGGGCACCGACAGCGGATCATAGCGACCTGATACAAGCGGGTTTGCCCGATCGGCAGCGAAAAAGTACTGCAGCAGATCGTTGCTGCCAACCGATATGAAATCGGTCTCAAGCAACAGCTCGTCAAGAACGAAGAGGATGCTCGGCACTTCAATCATGGCGCCGACCAACACCCGATCGGGTATGGACTCGCCGCGCGCAACCGCAAGAGCCTGCTCGCGCTCAATCAAAGTCTTTGCCGAACGGAACTCTTCCACGGACGTGATCATCGGGATCATCAGTCGCAGTTCGCGCCCCACTGAGGCGCGCAGCAAGGCGCGCACCTGCAGGCGGAACAGACCCGGGCGGTCAAGGGCCAAGCGCACGGCGCGCCAGCCCAGCGCGGGATTGTCTTCGACGGGCTGGCGCATATACGGCAGCGCCTTGTCTCCCCCGATGTCGAGCACCCGGAAAACGACGGGCTTATCGTCGGCCTGCTCGATGACCTGACGATAAAAATCAGTTTGCTGGTTCACGCGCGGGAACGTCGAGGCAATCATGAAGTGCAGTTCGGTGCGAAACAGGCCGATCCCGTCAGCACCCGTCTCGCTGAGGTTCGGCATGTCGACGATCAAGCCCGCATTAAGCAGAAGCGTAATGGTCTCGCCGTCTTTGGTTCGTGCCGGCTCAGTCCGGAGTTCGCGGTATTTCTCCTGCCGGCGTGCGCGCAACCGCACCTTGTCGGAGTAGGCGGCCACAATGTCCGGCGACGGCCGGAGGTGCACCTCGCCGGTTTCACCATCGACGATGACCGCGTCACCAGCTGCCACACGTTCGATCAATCCAGGAATTTGCCCGACGGCGGCCAGACCAAGCGCTTTCGCGACAATTGCGACGTGGCTCTGCGCCCCCGCATCTTCGACAACGACGGCGCGCAGTTTGGATCTGTCGTAGTCCAGCAGCTCGGCCGGCCCCATATTGCGCGCGACCAGTATCGTATCCGACGGCAGCTCCATATCTTCGAAGGCGGCCTGCGTCTTGCCGCTCAGGATCCGCATGAGACGGTCCGCGAGATCGTCAAGATCGCGCAGGCGATGGTGCCAGAACCGGTCGCTCTGGCGCAGCATCCGCGCGCGGGTCGTATTCTGCACGCGCTCAACAGCGGCTTCGGCCGTCAAACCTTCTTCCACGGCTTCCTGCATGCGGCGCAACCAGCCGCGATCGTATGCGAACATACGATAAGCCTCGAGAACGTCTCGGTGGGCACCGGCCCGAGACATCGTATCGCTTTCGAGCATCGTATCGATGGCGTTACGCAGCGCCGACACGGCCCGCTCCAGGCGTGCCGCTTCGGCGACGGGATCGACTGCAAGCAATTCCGAGACGACCACACGCGGCTGATGGAAAACGGCATGCCCCAGCGCAATCCCGTCGGAGATTGCTTCGCCCTGCATCAGAGTTGTACTGGCGCGCTCTCCGGTTCCGTCGCCGATCGCCCCGGCAACATCGCCGGAGACCAGGTGTTCGGCGACAACCATCGCCGTGGTCTGAAGGACTTCGACGTCTTCGTCAGTGTATTCACGGCGCGTTTGGTTTTGGACGACAATCACGCCCAGCAGCGCGCCCGCGCGCAGGATCGGCACCGCAAGAAGAGAGTGATAGGCTTCTTCACCGGTCTCAGGCCGATATGAGAACGCCGGATGGTCCCGGACTTCGGGCACGTTGACGGGCGCGGCAAGTTCCGCGCACCGCCCCACCAGCCCCTCGCCGCGATTGAGGCGCGTCTGATGGACGGCTTCGATATTGAGCCCCTCGGTGGCGAACAGCTCGAGCATGCTGTCCTGGCGCTTAAGGTAAATCGAGCAAACTTCGGCCACCATCAGACCGGCGACCTGACGGACAATCTTGTTCAGGCGTTCCTGACCATCGCCGGGTTCGGCCATAATCACGCGGAGCCGACGCATAATGGCGCGCAGGGCAGGCTCCCCGGGCATCAGTCTGCCATCCTCCATCCGTCGCGACGTCATCGGTCCCAATCCGTTAGATCAATTCCCTGAAGGCATCTGGACAAGCTGACCTTCACTGCGCTCTGCCTGACTCCATCAACACCACCGTCGCACATCATCGAATGTCAGCGAGCTGCGCGCTGACCGTCACTGAAGCCTGCACAACCACGCAACGCGAGACAAGAGCAAGGTATCGATTCATCTGTTATCGCCGGCCTTGGACTGCGCTTTCGGAGCGGCCACCCGATTCCATCAGTTCCTCGTGAGTCTCATTCGGAGAGCCACACGGCAAACCTGTGGCACATCTTTAAAGGTTTGCGGCATCCAGCCCGTAAGTCGCGTGCAACGTCCGTACGGCCAACTCCGTGTAGGCCGCATCGATCAACACGCTGATTTTGATTTCCGAGGTCGTAATCGCAAGGATGTTGATGCCTTTTTCGGCGAGGGCCTTGAACATTTGGGATGCAACGCCTGCATGGCTTCGCATCCCGACACCAATCACCGATACTTTCACGACGTCGGACGAACCAATCACGTTCTCAAAACCGACGTCCGATTTCAGGGACTCCAGAAGATCAATCGCACGCGGCAACTCTGCCGACTGCACAGTGAATGTCATATCCGTGCGCTTGCCGTCCGATGACAGGTTTTGCACGATCATATCAACGTTAACGCCAGCATCAGCCAACGGACCAAAAACCTGAGCGGCCGCGCCTGGCCGATCCTCAATGTTGAGAATGGTCACCTTAGCCTCGTCTTTCGCATAAGCGATGCCGCTGACGACTTGGTTCTCCATGATCTCATCCTCATCACACACAATCGTGCCAATGTCCGGCCAATTGCTTCCGGACTGCACGGGGTCGATCGCGTTGGCCGGAGCAAAGCTTGATAGCACGCGCGTTCGCATCCGGTAGTTCATGGCAAGCTCGACGGATCGCGTCTGCAGCACCTTCGACCCGAGCGACGCCATCTCAAGCATTTCTTCGTACGAGATTCGCGGCAAACGCCGGGCCTTGGACACGATCCTGGGGTCGGTCGTGTAGACACCATCGACGTCCGTGTAGATGTCGCAAACGTCCGCATTCAACGCAATCGCAAGTGCAACGGCGCTTGTGTCGGAGCCGCCCCGGCCCAGTGTCGCAATGCGCTTGCGCTCCGGCTCTAGGCCTTGAAATCCGGTGACGACGGCCACTTCACCAGTCGCCAGGCGCCCGGCCAAAACAGCGCCGTCGATGCGTTCGATCCGGGCAGCGCCGTGGGATGTATCCGTTGTCACCGGGATCTGCCAGCCCTGCCACGACCGTGCTGTAACCCCCATGGACTGCAAGACAATCGCCATCAGGCCGGCAGTCACCTGTTCGCCGGATGCAACGACCGCGTCATACTCGCGCGCATCGTGCAAGAGCGACGCTTCCCGCACCCACGCGACCAGCTGATTGGTTGTCCCCGCCATCGCCGAAACAACGACAGCGACCTGATTGCCCGCGTCGACTTCGCGCTTGACGTGCGTCGCCGCATTTCGGATGCGATCTAGGTCAGCAACGGATGTTCCGCCGAATTTCATGACAACAACGGCCATCGCGGGCGTCTCTCACAGTTGTCCGCGCGCGCGGTTGGCGACGAGGAGGTTCATGCATCCCGTGGGGTTTTGCGGCACAGTTAGCCAAATCGCCGACGCTCTGCAATTCGCGCGACAACATTTTCGCATAGGGGAATCGGAATGAGAGGCACGCAGCGCAGCTCCAGCTTAGTCTGAAACGATCCGTTCAGGGGAACGCAACGAGGCCAATCGCCTGTGTCACAGAACAATATCGACGCAACCGAGATCGACCGTTTTGCAAAGCTGTCATCGCAGTGGTGGGACGCAGACGGTAAATTCAAAGCGCTACACGCGTTGACTCCGGCGCGCATGCGCTTCATCCGCGAGACGGCACATGCCCATTTTCCAGACTTGCAACCCGGATTGCGCCCCCTGACCGGAAAGACGGTTTTGGACGTCGGGTGCGGTGGCGGATTGGCCAGCGAGCCGCTCGCGCGGCTTGGCGCGACAGTCCTCGGCATCGATCCGGCCGAAGAAAACATCGAAGCCGCACGGACCCACGCCACACAAGCCGGCCTGACACTCACATATGCCGCCCAAAGAGCGGAAGACCTTGTCGCGGAAAGCCGGACGTTTGATCTCGTCGTCAGTCTCGAAGTCATCGAACATGTACCGGATCCGGCAGCGTTCGTTGCCACGTGCGGTGCACTCGTCGCGCCCGGCGGTGTCCTGGTCCTCTCAACCCTCAACCGCACGGCCCGCGCTTACGCGCTGGCCATCGTCGCCGGCGAATACATCCTGGGATGGCTCGACCGCGGCACACACGACTGGAACCGCTTCGTGACGCCTGATGAACTCGCCCGATATCTGCGTGCGGCAGGCCTTCATCCACAACGGCCGCGGGGCACGGTCTACGCGCCGCTCACCGACAGCTGGCGGCTCTCAGACGATGTCGGCGTCAACTACATGATGGCCGCAATTCGCCGCGCGGACTGAGACGCAGACGAGCGAGATGTTACGGCTGCAGGAGGTGCGGCGTCGTCTCCGCGATCATGCGCTCGTAATCGAAGCCTGGCTCAATCACATCGTAGTCGCCATCAATTTGCAACGACGCCACGCCGTGTACGAACGTCCATAGCCGCATATGGATTTGCTTCGCATCGGCATCGATCTGATGCGCTGAGCAATAGGCCTGAACTTGCTGGGTTACAGTCTCAAAACACGAATGCCCTTCGTCGATGACGTCGCGCTGCTTCTTGAGTTCCGGATGCTGTCCAAACATCAGGCGGAACAGGGCGGGGTTTTCTCGCGCAAACGCAACGTAAGCGCAGCCCATTGCAACGATCCCCTCAAGCGTCCCTTCCCCTTTCGACCGCGCCGCGTCGACAGCCAGTTTCGCCATCACGTCGAAGGCGCGTGAAACCACCGCGGCCAGAACCTCGTCCCGATTGCTAAAGTGCTTGTATGGTGCGGCTGTGGACACGCCGGCGGCCCGACACGCATCGGCCAGGGTGAAGTTCTCAGCCCCACGTTCGATCACAAGCTTGTGAGCTGCGGCGATCAGCGCCTCTCTCAGGTCGCCGTGATGGTAGCGATCTTTGCCACTTTTGCCATCCAAGGCCCGGTCTCCTTGCGTTTCTGACCTTTGAACCCTGCCAAATGCGATGCGTTCGTCAGGGCGATTTGCTTGCTATGTTAGTTGATCTAACTTAAGTTAGCGCTCGTAACTATGTAAAATGTTGTTACATAGGCGGACCATCCGCTCGAGGGGCTGACAATGACAGACATCGACCAGCATAGCGGCAAAGCGGAGCCGCGTTCGATAATCTTCCGGTTAGCCAACATGATTGGCGTCGTCACGGCCTCGGCACTTTGCATTGCAGCCATGGCTGGAGGCATTGCGCTGTTGCAGGCACGCGCCGCAGCCGAGGGTTCGGTCAAGAGCAACCCGCCAATCTCTGTCGAAACGGCCCGCTTTACGCGTCAGGCAAGCTACAAGGTGGCACAGACGTTCATCGGCCGCCTTGAGGCAACCCGCGAAACGCGCCTGGCATTTGAGCTGGGCGGCACCGTTCAGTCCGTCGATGTCGACGAGGGAGACCGCATTGAACGCGGCAGTCGGATCGCACGCCTTGATACCGCGCGACTCGAAACCCGTCATAGCGAGCTGATCGCCCAGCGCAAGGAACTCGAAGCCAGTCTGGCCCTCGCCCGCGCAACCGCAAAGCGCCAGTCGACCCTCAAAGACCGCGGATGGACCGCTGCGCAGAGTTATGATGAGGCGCGGTTTGAGGTTGCAAGGCTAGAGGCGAGTATCGCCCGCATCGATGCGTCCATTGCCACCGTCAAGGTCGACCTCGAGAAATCAAGCTTGAAGGCGCCGTTCTCAGGACGGATTGCAAGTCGCGCAATTGACGAAGGCGCCATTGTCGCTGCGGGAACGCCGGTGGCAACCTTGCTCGAAGACGGCCGCGCCCGCATTCGCGTCGGCTTGTCGCGTGCGTTTGCAGCCGACCTGAAACCCGAAACGCCCTACAAGTTTGCCGCCGGCACGATGACCATCACCGGAAAGCTCGTCGGCACACGGCCGGACCTCGAGCCACAGTCGCGCACCGTAACCGCATTGTTCGAGACGCAAGACCACGCAACTCTGCCATACGGCGCTGTCGTGTCACTCAGTGTCAAGCGTACGCTGGACGAACCCGGCGGGTGGGTTCCCCTCGCAGCCTTGAGCGAGGGGCAGAAAGGCGTCTGGTCCCTGTTCACGATCGTGACGGAAGGCGGTCGCGCGATTGTCCGGCGGGAGGCTGTCGAAGTTCTGCACGTTGCGGACGCCCAAGCCTACGTGAAGGGCTCGCTTGCCGATGGAACCCGCTTCATCGTCAAAGGCGCGAACCGCGTAACGCCCGGCCAGCGCGTCGCATTATTCGAGCGCCGATAACCTCACAGCACCGCAACACGCACGAAGCAAACACTTGGCGAGGCGACCCACAATGGCTCTCCTGTACCGCGACCCGCGCCTGTTCGCACTGACCATACTCATGATCATCGCAGCCGGCCTGTCTGCATTCCTGGCGATTGGGCGGCAAGAAGATCCAACCATCACGAACCTATTCGCAACGGTCGTGACGCCATTTCCCGGCGCTGATCCAGCCCGTGTCGAAGCGCTGGTGACTGAGAAAATTGAGGCGGAACTCCGCAAGATTCCGGAGATCAACGAGATTTCGTCGACCTCGCGAACCGGCATCTCCGTGATCCAGGTCGAGCTGTCTCAGTTCATAACCGACGAAAAGATCGAACAGACCTGGTCTGAAATCCGGGATGCTTTGGCCGACGCGGCGCGCGAGCTGCCAGCAGGCGTGCCCGACCCGGCATTCGACGACGATCGAGTCGGTGCGTTCACAACGATTAGCGCCCTGTCGATGGCCGGGAACCGAGAGCTCCAACCCGGCACGCTTCGCCGCTATGCCGAGATCCTGCAAGACCGCTTGCGCAACGTGACGGGGACCAAACTCGTCCAATTGTACGGCGCCAAAACCGAACAAATTCTTGTAACCATAGATCCGTTGAAGCTCAGCGCACTCGGCATCTCCGCGGCCGCCGTTTCGGACGCCATCTCGAATGCGGATGCGAAGGTACGGGCCGGGCAGATTCGCGGCCGCGGTGCCGATCTTGTCGTCGAAGTGGACGGCGAGATCAAATCGCTCGACCGAGTCCGGCGCGTCCCCATCCTCACAACGTCTGAAGGGCGGGTTGTCCGCGTTGGAGACGTCGCCACTGTCGTCCGAAGCCTGCGGGAACCGCCGGCAAGCTTAGCCTACGCGGACGGCAAGCCTGCCGTTCTGATTGCCGCCCGGATGGAGGACGACCTTCAGGTCGATACCTGGGTTGCGCGTGTGAAGCGCGTTCTCACCGCCTTCGAGCCTGAGCTTCCAGCCGGCATCGAACACCGCTTGCTGTTCGACCAAAGCCAATATACGGCCGACCGTCTCCTCAGTGTTTTGACAAACCTGTTGATCGGCGTCGCGATTGTTGTCGGCGTGCTGTTGGTCACCCTGGGTTGGCGATCGGCCTTCATCGTCGCGATTATCATTCCCTTCGCGAGCCTAATCTCG
>JBCCOV010000119.1:0-15434 GCA_039039985.1 Pseudomonadota bacterium
CGCGGGGGCGCCGCAACGCGGCGGGCCGCAGTCGCGACCTGGGAACCGCGCTCGCAGGATGGCCCGCGCTGGTTGTTTCGCGCTCACGGGCTGTTCCTCGCTTCGCTCAGGCCCTCCGCGGGGGCGCCGCAACGCGGCGGGCCGCAGTCGCGACCTGGGAACCGCGCTCGCAGGATGGCCCGCGCTCGAGCCGCGAGCCTGCGAGCGTGCGAACAGCGCCATCAAAGACTCAGCGTTCGCAGTGACCCCGGAAGATCGGTTCGCAATCGACGCAGATCGGGGCTCACAAAGTTGCAGTCACACCATCACCACGTAATGCGTGTCTAGCGCGTCACACTTAGATCAATTATGTGATATGTCAGTATCGGCTGCTGCGGCTCTGCCGCCACTGGTATGGCCCATTCCCGTGATACAAGAGATAGTCTTAAGAATCGATTCGCCTGGTTTCTAAGGCCGTTACCCATATAGCCTTCCGTCCGCGCACGACTGTTTCGTTTCTGGTTCTCGCGTCCTGGCCCTGACGGATGTATTACGACGCGGGATCTGATGCAGCGTTCAGCAGCCTATGCAAGGGACGGTGAGACGCGCACGGAACTTGTTGCGCTACTACTCGCAAGTGTCGCCTGCGTTGTTGTCTTAGTCGTGAGTATTGTCGAAGCCCGCAGCGCCGGCGGTGGAACAGAGATCCCGCTGGCAATTATCGCCATTGGCGTTGCTGCCGTTGCCTTGTCCGGGCTGATCGCGTTCGTGATTGTGCGGCGATCGGCACGCTTGGCTGCGCACGCCAGCGCTGATGCTGAGCTTCTGCGCACAGAACTATTCATGGCCCAATCCGTGTTCGAGGCCGAACCGCAGATCCTGGTTTTCTGGGAACAGGATCACGGCCTTCGGTTGGTGACACACACGCTGAACACTGTGGCCGGCGTTCCATCTGACCAACCGACGCTTCTCAGGTTCGGACGATGGCTGGATACGCGATCGGCTGGAGATCTGAAGTCCGGGCTCGACCGCCTGTTCCAAGACGGCAGGCCGTTTAACTTCCTCCTCAAGACCAAGGTGGGCGGCCATGTCGAGGCCGATGCGCGCGCCGTTGGCAGCCGGGCCGTTCTCAGGTTCCGCGACATTGCCGGCTACAAGCGCGATCTGGTCGAGGTGCTGGAGCAGCATCGCCATCTGACACGTGACATCAAGACCAGCAGGGCACTGTTGAACGCGCTGCCGATGCCGGTCTGGGTTCGCGATCCCGTCGATAAGCTTGAGTGGGTCAATGCGGCCTACGTTGCAGCCGTTGACGCAAGCCACCCCAAAGACGTGGTTGAAGAACAAATCGAGTTGCTCGACGCACGCCAAAGGGCCGTTGTGAAGGGCGGGACAGAGCGGCCTGAGGCCTCAAAAAAGCGCCTGCAGCTTCTTGTCGAAGGCACACTCAAGACTCACGACGTCATCAGTGTACCGGTCGACGATTCCCGCGCCGTTGCCGCAATCGATGTCACCGAGCTGGAGACCGCGCGCGGTGAGCTGCGGCGTCAGGAGATGGCGTATGATCGTACGCTGGACCGCGTCTCGACCGCGGTCGCGCTGTTCAACACGGACCGGAAGCTTGCGTTCTACAACGAAGCGTACCGCGAACTCTGGGAGCTTGATCCGAACTGGCTCGACCAACAGCCGACGGACGGCCAGGTTCTAGACCGACTGCGCGAACTGTCCCGTTTGCCGTCGACGGGTGACTATCGGCAATGGAAGAACGAGATCGTCGAGGTCAATTCGACCAAGCAGATCTATGAAGATCATTGGGCGTTGCCGGACGGCCGCATTCTGCGCGTTTTTGCTGAACAGCGTCCGGACGGCGGTATCACCTATCTCTTCGATGACAGATCAGAGCAACTCGCTCTTGAGAGTCGCTACCGGACCATGATCCAGGTTCAGCGCGAGACGCTCGACAGTTTGAAAGAAGCCGTTGCCGTGTTCGGGACCAATGCACGTCTGCGACTCTTCAACTCCGCATTCGCGCAAATCTGGCGGCTATCGGAATCTGCGCTGGCGCAACGGCCCCATATCGACGAGTTCATTAGTTCCATCACCCCGCAGTGCGACGACGCACAGGCTTGGGCGCCGATTACCGCGGCAGTCACATCGCTGTCGGGAGACCAGAAGTCGATCGACGGCCAGCTGCGGCATGTGGACGGGGCGATCGTCGACTTTGCAACCACGCCGTTGCCGGACGGCGGTACCTTGGTGACGTTTGTCGATGTGACCACGACGCAGAACTACCAACGCGCGCTGTTGGAGCGAAACGAGGCGCTGGTGGCCGCTGATCGGCTCAAGAGCCGGTTCATTTCTCACGTGTCCTATGAACTCAGAACGCCGCTGACGAACATTATTGGATTTTCCGAGCTTCTTGAGAGCCCGAGGACCGGTGAGCTCAATACCAAGCAGCGTGAATATCTGAGTGATATCTCGGCGTCATCGCGCACACTGCTGGCCATTATCGACGATATCCTTGATCTGACGTCGATCGACGCCGGCTCGCTGGAGCTGCACTATGATACCGTCATCGTCCGCGAGGTGATTGATGCGGCGGTCCGCGCAGTCGCCGATCGTGCCAGCCGCGCCCGCATTACCCTGGATGTCGGAGTTGCCGACGATGTGACGCACTTCCTCGCGGACCCCCAGCGGATCCGCCAGATCCTGTACAATCTGCTGTCAAACGCCGTTGGCTTCTCAAAGGCCGGCGATGTCGTGCGATTGTCATGCTGGCAGGAATACGGACACATCGTCTTTGAGATCGTCGATCAGGGTATTGGTATTCCCAAGGCGGATCAGGTCGACGTTTTCGAGCGCTTTGTCAGTCGCAGCCAAGGCTCGAAGCATCGTGGCGCCGGCCTCGGCCTCTCGATCGTCAAGAGCATTGTTGAGCACCAAAATGGCACCATCGCGCTGTCGTCAGAGCCTGACGAGGGCACGACCGTGACCGTCCGGCTACCGCTTCAGCCGAGCGAAAGCCTGCAGTCGGACTCGCCTGAAGCAAGACTGACGCAACGGTCAGCTTGACGCGGCCACAATTGGCAGGCTTCCGTCCCGGCCATGATGTCAGATACCGCACCCGAACCCGCCATCTACAAGATAAGGGCTGTCGTCGACCAAGACGCGCTTGAGCGGCTCGGCGAACTCCTGGCGTTGAAGGTTCAGCGCGGCTGGTTGATCACGCTGCGCGGTGATCTCGGCGCCGGTAAAACAACCTTTGCCCGGGCACTTATCCGTGCAGTTCTCGGCAATCCGGACGCTGATGTACCGAGTCCGACCTTTGCACTCGTGCAAAACTACGCCGGTGAGCGTCTGGCCGTGCATCACTACGACCTCTATCGTCTCGCCGATGCGCAAGAACTCGATGAACTCGGCTTGGATGACGCGTTAGACGACGGCGCCGTGCTGATGGAGTGGCCGGATCGCGCCGGCGCTCATTTGCCGGCGGACCGCATCGACGTGATGCTCTCGGAACGTCCGGACCAGCCAGATTACCGGGATGTGACGCTGCTCGCCTACTCACGGGTGACAGCCACGGCTCTGCGCCGGATCGATGCCATCGCGGCTTTGCTGTCGCAGTACTCAGCGTCGACCGGTGCCGAAGTTGCGGCAGTCTGCTATTTGCAAGGGGATGCGTCGGCACGGACGTATGCCAGGTTGCAGACGACGACCGGACAGTCGTCGATCATCATGGACTCGCCGGCCATGCCGGATGGCCCTCCAATTCGTGACGGAAAGCCCTATAGCCGTATCGCTCATTTGGCCGAAAGTATCCGCCCGTTTGTTGCCATCGCACATGTTCTCAAGGCCGCAGGATTTTCGGTTCCGCATGTTCTCGCCGAAGACATCACGAACGGCATCCTCGTGCTCGAAGACCTCGGCGACCGCGTATTCGGGCGGGAAATCGCGCGAGATTGCGGCCCGGCGCAAGCGGCGCTGTGGCAGCTGGCGGTTGAAGCCCTCGTCGCTTTACGGGTTGCTGATCCGGCGACACAGATCCGTCTTCCGAGTGGGCTGACACACCAGATCCCGGCGTTCGACGCGGCGGCCATGGCCATAGAGGTTGAGCTGTTGCTCGACTGGTACTGGCCCGCGGCCTTCGGACAGCCTGCACCACCAGCCGTGCGCGAAGCGTTTGACGCAGCCTGGGCTCCGATATTCGCGCGCCTGTCTGACAGCGCTTCTGGATGGATCTTACGCGACTACCACTCGCCGAACCTAATGTATCTGCCGGACCGTGACGGTATCGCGCAAGTCGGGATTATCGACTTCCAGGACGCGCTCCGCGGACACTGGGCCTATGATCTGGTCTCGCTGCTGCAAGATGCGCGTGTTGATGTCCCGTCGGACTTGGAGCGCGATGCCTACCGCCACTATTGCGCGCGGCTTGCGCAACGGATCGGCGATTTCGATACGGATGATTTACAGTTTGCCTACGCTGCATTCGGCGCCCAGCGCGCGACCAAGATCATTGGGATTTTCGTAAGGCTTGCCGTGCGGGACTCGAAGCCAGCCTACCTCGCCCACTTGCCTCGGTTGTGGCGCTACCTCGCAAGCAACCTGCGCCATCCCGAACTGGCGCCGGTTCGTCATTGGTTTGACGCACACATCCATGACGACGCCCGCACGCTGAAGACTGTGCAATCACAACTGCAGCGGTGATGTTCGGCGTCAATGCGCCATGCATAAAAGGCCTTCGAGAATGTCCGATGCCAAGCCAACAGGTTCAACTCACGTGCAGGCTCTTGTTCCGAACGCAATGGTCCTCGCCGCTGGTCTTGGCAGACGGATGCGGCATCTCAGTCAAACGCGTCCGAAACCGCTGACACCACTTGCCGGACGAGCACTATTGGATCGCGTTCTAGATCGCCTGGCGGCGGCAGGTGTTCAAGACGTTGTCGTCAATGTCCACTACATGGCCGAGCAAATTGAGCGCGCGGTTGCTGATCGTGATCCGCAGCGCCCACGGATTTCGATCTCGGACGAACGGGATAACTTGCTCGATACCGGTGGTGGCGTGGTTCGAGCGCTGCCGCAACTTGGGCCCAAGCCGTTCTTTATCCACAACTCCGATAGCGTCTGGTGGCAGGGCCTTGGGGACAATCTGGTCGACATGGCACGCGCTTGGGACGCCGAGCAAATGGACACACTCTTGATGCTTGCGCCGACCGCAACTGCAATCGGCTACGACGGGCGCGGCGACTTTTTGCTGGACGCCGGCGGGCAAATCCAACGCCGTCCTGAGCGTGAAGACGCACCGTTTGTCTTCACCGGCGTGTCCCTTGCGCATCCGCGCTTATTTGATGATGCGCCCCGAGGTGCGTTTTCCCTAAACTGGGCTTGGAATCGCGCAATCGACGCGAATCGCGCCTACGGTTTCCGGATGTCGGGTGTTTGGATGCACGTCGGCACGCCAGAAGCGCTTGCAGAAGCCGAAACGCTATTACGCGATGACCAACAATCCCACGAGTGGTGACCCGCAATCCGATGACGTTGCAGACGGCTGGTCGCCACGACACCGGCTCTTCACCATTGCACCGGGGTCGCCGTTCCTCGACCGCCTGGCGCGGGCTGTTCTTGACGGCCGCCTCCCAGGGGCGTCGCCGAACGGATCGTCTGCGTCGCCTCCCGATCCACTTGCGCGCGCGCGACTGACGATTTTCCTTCCCACCCGACGCGCGTGTCGGGCGTTACAAGAGGCGTTTCTGCGGGCAAGTAACCGTCGCGCCCTGCTGTTGCCAGCGCTGCGGCCGGTCGGCGACCCTGACGAGGACGCAGACCTGATCCAATCGATCGGCTCAGACTCACATATCCCGTCGGATGATTTGAACGCGCCAATCGACCAGCTCAGCCGAGAGCTGTTGCTGGCCAACTTGATCCTGAATTGGTATCGCACAGCGCCCGCCGCCCCGGCACCAAATCAGCAAGCGCCAAATCAGCAAGCTCACGACACACATGCCGTCCGCTCACCTGCACAGGCCGTCCGCCTCGCGCGTGCGCTGGCCCGCTTCATTGATGAAATCGAGACCGAGACTGTCGCCCTCGACAAGCTCGCCTCGCTCGTGCCCGATGATCTTTCAGGCCACTGGCAGACGACGCTGTCATTTCTTTCGATTCTCACCGATAAGCTGCCGGCAGAACTCAAAGCTCGAAATCTCGCCTCACCGGTTGAACTCCGAAATCGTAAGCTCTTGGCCGAGGCCGCGCGCATCCGCAGCGGGGGGTATGCAGACGGCGTGATCGTTGCCGGGGTCACGGGTTCCGTCCCCGCGACGGTCGACCTCATTGATGCCGCAGCGCGTCACCCCAACGGGGCGGTCGTCCTTCCGGGCCTGGATACCAACCTAGACAACGAGACGTTCGACGCCATCCTCGGTGGAGACACACGGCTGCACGCAACCAGTCAACCGGATCCGATATCGCAAAACACATCGCACCCGGAACACCCGCAGTTTGCGCTCGCGAAACTGCTCAAGCGCCTGGGCGCTAGCAGAGACAGCGTTCTGGCTTTGGGCGACGATAGTCCAAACGCGAACGTTGCCACGCCACGTTCCCGAATTGTCAGCGAGGTCATGCGGCCGGCCGCGACAACCGACGCATGGAGCACCATCAAGCAACGCATCGATCCAGATGCCGTTGACGCCGCGTTCGAACGTGTTTCGCTTCTAACCCTCCCAAGCTCGCTCGACGAGGCTGAGGCGATTGCCCTGATCCTGCGTCAGACGATCGAAACACCAGGCAAGACAGCGGCACTCGTTTCGCCGGATCGTTTACTCGCGCGCCGCGTGATCACGCGGCTCGCCAGCTGGGGTGTTGAGGTTGATGACTCGGCCGGCCGACCGTTTCGCAAGACCGAGTGCGGCACCTTGATCACGCTAATCCTCGAGGCGGTATCGTCGCGCTTTGCGCCTCTGCCCGTCACGTTGTTGCTCAAGCATCCGCTCGTGCGATTGGGTCTCGAACTGGGTGATGTGCGCCGCCGCGCCCGAAACCTGGAAATTGGTGTTTTCCGGACCGTTTATTCCGCGACAGGATTAGATGGCTTGGCAACGGCGATTGCCCGAGCACAGTCCGACGTCGAAAGCGGGCGCCGTCTTGGGCGGACGGTCAAGGTGCTTTCGAGCCAGAACTGGGACGACGCAGCGGACCTTGTCGCACGACTGCACAGCGCGGTTCTGGAACTCGATACGCTTTACAGGAGCGATCGCACGCACCGCATGTCCGATCTGGTCCGCGCGCTTGTCGCAGCTGTTGATGCTGTCGCTGCCGGCCCTGTCGACACGAGCGATGACGGCACAGCGCTCGATGCAGATGACACGGCGTCAGACGGTGCGGCATGGTCGGCCGAAGGCGGCCCGGTTGGCGCTGAGGTCTTTGCGCGGCTCTTGGAACAAACGACGGATGAGCTTCACATCCGCGCCGCCGACTTTGCGGATGTCCTCGGCAGTCTCACAGCCAGTGAAACCGTTCGACCGGGAACACGCGTGCATCCGCGCATTGCAATCTGGGGACCGCTTGAGGCACGTTTGCAACAGCCTGACGTTATCGTACTCGGCGCCCTTAACGAGGGCATATGGCCGCAACTTCCCGACACCGGCCCTTGGATCAACCGTCCGATGCGTCGCGCGCTCGGTCTGCCGCAACCCGAAGAAGCGCTTGGCCGCGCGGCGCACGATGTAACCCAGTTGCTCGGCGCAGAGACGGTCTACTTGACCCGCGCGCAAAAAGTCGACGGCAAACCGACGGTGCCGTCACGATGGTTGTTGCGCCTCAATGCGGTACTTGCTGCCTTTGGCAAACCCGACGTTCTCCGGTCCGATCACCCGTGGACGGCCTGGGCGAGCGCCCGCACGCTCATTCGCGATCGCATCACGATCGCACCGCCAGCGCCGAAGCCGCCCACGGCTCTACGCCCACGCCGGCTGAGTGTCACGGATGTCGAACGGTGGATTGCCAATCCCTATGCGATCTACGCGAGAAAGATCCTACTGCTTGAGCCGCTGCCGACGATTGGTGGCAACCCTGATGCCGCAATGCGCGGCGCCATCGTGCATGAGGCCCTCAGCACGTTTGCGGGCCGCTACCCGCGCGATCTGCCATCTGATCCCGCGCAGGAGCTTGTCGCAATCGCTGAAGATCTCATGGCCGATTTGTCGGATCATGCCAGCGTCCTGGCGTTCTGGCGCCCACGCTTCGAACGCTTTGCAAAGTGGTTTGCCGAGACAGAACCAGCGCGACGGGCCGGCCTTACCAAAGTCCATTCGGAGGTTGATGCGCGGCTGAAGCTCGACTGCGCGATTGCTGTCTTTACGCTGACGGCACGGGCCGATCGCATCGACGATACCGATGCCGGTCTCATGATCTACGACTACAAGGGCGCGCAGGGCATTGAGGCGTTGGCCGGCAAGGTCGATAAGGGCATAGCACCGCAGTTGCTGTTGGAGGCCGCACTCGCCCAGTCCGGCGCTTTCGCCGACGTCGCAACTGAGACCGTGAGTGGCCTCGCCTACATCTCGACATCCGGCGGGTATCCGCCCGGGAAACAGCTGGACCTTGACGTCGGAGACGTTCGCCAAGCCGCTGCCGAGGCACTCCGGCATGTGGCGGACTTGGCCGATAGGTTCGCAGACCCGGACACACCGTATGCAGCCGTCCGTCGCGCAGCGTTCGACTACCGCTTTGACGACTATGCGCATCTCGCCCGAATCACAGAGTGGAGCGGCCGGGACGCAGCAGACGGTGGGAGTGAATCGTGACCCACGCAGATGTTGCCGCAGCCTCCATTGGTGCTGTCCGCTCGCACTTGATCGAAACGACGGAACTGGCCCAGCGCCAGGCGTCGGACCCGTTCGCCTCGGCGTGGGTGAGCGCCAACGCGGGCGCCGGCAAGACGCACGTCCTTAAAATGCGCGTGCTGCGGTTGTTGCTGTCCGGCGCGGATCCGGCGCGGATCCTTTGCCTTACGTACACAAACGCTGCCGCCGCCGAAATGTCTGAGCGGGTGTTTGCGGAACTCGCGAAGTGGTCGGCCTGCGACGATGATCAACTTGCGAACGAACTACACGGTCTTTTGGGCCATGCCCCCGGACCGGGTGAGGCCGCCCGAGCGCGCCAGCTGTTTGCGTGCGTTGTCGATGCGCCCGGCGGTCTCACGGTGAAGACGATCCATAGCTTCTGCGAACGCCTGCTACAGCGATTTCCGCTCGAGGCGGGGCTGTCGCCGGGGTTCGAAACACTGGACGAACAGGCGAGCCGCGCGCTGCAAACGACGTCGATTGACAAATCGTTGATGGCAGCCGCTTGCGGCGACTCAGCTGAGCTGGGTGCCGCACTCGATGTTGCCATTGCCTTTGCGGCTGACGAGCGCTTTGAGCAAATCGTATCCAATGCTCTTGGCCAGGAAACGCGAGCGGCGTTGCGGACCATCGAACATTTGCGCCGCCAGGCCACGTCCCAACTCGGCGCGCGCGACGTCTTCGATCTCTATCTGCGTGCCCGGTTTGGGATCGACGCAGACGAGAACGTCGCCGCGCTAACTGAGCAGATTGCCAATGTGCTGACCGGCGACGAACTCGCCCTAGCAGTGTCAGGTCTAGCCGATGGTGGCAAGTCCGACGTAATCTTGGCTCAGCGCCTTGATGCCGCACGGCTTGCGCGCAGCGCCACGTTGCGTGCCAGCCTTCTTACGGAGGCGTTTCTCACAAGAGACGGCACCGCCCGATCGGACAGATTTATCACGAAGGCCGTGCGTGAGGCTGCGCCTGCGGTCGCCGATCGCCTGACCCATGCGCGCGATGCGGTGGCCTGGGCAGAACGCAGCCGACGCGTGATCCGCGCGATCACGGCGACGTGCGGATTGGCGACACTCACGGGGCACATCCACACGGGCTACGATCGCGAGAAGGCCCACCAGCCGGCACTTGACTTTGAGGACCTGATCGACCGGACGATTGCGCTGCTCGCGAATTCCAAGGACGCGCAGTGGGTCTTGTTTAAGCTGGACGGCGGACTTGACCATATTCTGATTGACGAAGCGCAAGACACCAGCGCCCGGCAATGGCGAATCGTCGAAACGCTCGCGTCAGAGTTCTTTGCCGGTTCGGAGGCTCGTGATGTTGTCCGGACCGTGTTTGGCGTCGGTGATGAAAAGCAATCGATTTACAGTTTCCAGGGTGCGGCGCCAAAGCTCTTTGCACAAGCCGGCCGCACACTTGGCGCACATGCGGTCGCGTCTGGATCACGCTTCCACGAAGTCCCCCTGACGGTTTCGTTTCGGACCACGTCTCCGATCCTCGAGTCCGTCGACCGCGTTTTTTCTGATCCCAAACAAACACCCGGTGTTGGCCATGCCGGCGCCACCCCGAAGCATACGGCATTGCGGATCGGCGAAGCGGGTCTTGTCGAGATCTGGCCGCTTGAGGCAGCGGCAGAACAACAGGCGACGCCGGCGTTCGACCCACTCGGCGACGACGCTGTCGCATCGCCAACTGCCCGTCTGGCAAAGCGGATTGCCGGCCAGATACGTTACTGGCTCGATTCCGGCGAAAGGCTCGCGTCGAAGGATCGGCCGATCCGGCCCGGCGATATCATGATCCTGCTGCGACGGCGGCGCCCGCTCGGGCCGGCTTTGATTGCGGAACTGAAACGACACGACGTTCCTGTAGCGGGCGCAGACCGGCTTGCACTGACCGAGCACATCAGCGTTCAGGACCTGCTGGCCGTTGCCGACTTCGTCACGCTCCCGGAGGACGACCTCGCCCTCGCCTGCGTGCTCAAGTCGCCTCTGTTCTGCTTCGACGATGATGACCTGACCGCTCTCGCACCGGGGCGGAAGGGATCGCTGTGGTCGGCCATGATCCGCCAGGCTGCATCTCACGCCCGCTATGCGGAGGCGACAGACTTGCTGAGATACTGGCGGGCGCTTGCGGACCGCATTCCGCCATTCGAGTTCTTCAACCGGTTGTTGGAGTCCAAATCTCGCGACCGACCGGACCTGACGTACCGGCGCATGTTCCTCAGCCGGCTCGGCCCTGACGCGAGCGAACCGCTCGATGAGTTCCTTGAGCGCGCCCTCGCGTTTGACGACACCGCGACGCCATCATTGCAAGGCTTTGCGCACTGGATGCGGACCGGCGCTTTCGAAATCAAACGCGACATGGAGCAAGGCAGCGACCAGGTCCGCGTTATGACGGTGCATGGCGCAAAGGGCCTTGAGGCGAATGTCGTGTTTCTGCCGGATACCACCGTCGACCCGCGCGCAGGCGGCTCAAATCCACTTGTCGACCTCAATGCTGCGGAACCTGATGCCGCGGATACCGTATCAGCACTGTTTTGGCCGGTGGCGGGGACCGGCCGCATCGAACCCGCCGCAACCGCCAAGCGACATATCAGAGACGGCGACGTGGCCGAGAGCAATCGGCTTTTGTATGTTGCCATGACCCGCGCGCGGGATCGCCTGTACGTTGGTGGCATCGCGCCAGGTGGCGGCCGGCGGCTCCCCGACCATAGCTGGTACGCGCTGATCGAGGCAGGCTTAGACGACATACTCGTTTCCGGCGCAGATCATCTTGGCCAACCGGTGCGCCGCTACGAGTCACAGCAAAACGCGATGCCGGAGGCGGACCGGCGTGCGCATCACGAGCGGGCCGTCCCGGAACCTCCGCCGCAGTGGGCCGACACGCCTGTTCGGCCGGAACCGCAGTTGCAGATCCCGATCGTGCCGTCCCGCCTCGCCCTGCCGGATACCGACGAGCAAGGCGATCCGGTCGGCGAGGTCGCCAAGACGATGGGCACATCCACTGAGTTGCCGGCGCCGGTGCCTCCTCGCGAGCAAAGTGGTGCGCCGGGGGAACACCGGTTCTTGCGCGGTACGATAACGCATGCGCTCTTCCAGTACCTGCCGGTTATCGGTCAGGACGCCTGGGAAACAACGGCCGCCCGTTTTGTCGGCGTGCGCGGCAACGTCCTGTCAGCAACGGTGCAACGTGCGATTGTACAGGAGGTCATCTCCATCCTCCGGGCGCCCCGATTCTTAGAGGCTTTCGGTGCGAACAGCCGCGCTGAAGTGCCTTTGGTGGCTGAGGTTCCGCATCCGTCCGGCGATGGACGTACACTCAGGATATCGGGACAAATCGATCGTCTGGTGGAGACTGCGACCACGGTTACGATCATTGACTTCAAGTCCAATAGAGACGCGGCTACGCAGATCGGTGATGTGCCGGACGCATACCTGCTGCAACTCGCCGCATATCGCCTTGCAGTTCAAGGGATCTTTCCAACAAAAGAAATCCACACAGCGCTCCTGTGGACGGCTGTTCCGCAGCTGATGGAGATTGACGCAAGCCACTTGGAAGCGCATGTACCGCGCCTCTGGTCAGCATAACGTGATGCAGTGTGCTCCGGTCGGCGTCCTTGACGCGTTCGGAACCGGTTTCTACGTTCCACTCGAAATTAAAAACGGCGCTCAAGAACAGAAAGGATCGCCGATATGCCCAAAATGGTTTCCGACACGGATTTCGACACCGAGGTTTTGAAGTCGTCGAAGCCGGTCCTGGTCGACTTCTTCGCGGAATGGTGCGGCCCGTGTAAAGCGATGGCGCCAGCGCTGGAGCAGGTCGCGGACGACATGGCCGCAAGCGTGACGATCGCTAAAATCGATGTCGACGCTAACCCAAATGTGACATCGCGTTATCAGATCCAGGCGATGCCGACGCTGATCATTTTCAAGGATGGCGAAGTGGTTGGCCGCCACACTGGCGCGCTCGTTCAAAAGAGCAAACTGGAAGCCTGGATCAAAGACACGATCTAAGCTTGCGTCACGTACCAGCTTGACTGGCTCGCAACGGCCCGCCGCAGAACCTGGCGGGCCGTTTTGCATGCGCCGCTCTAGATTGCTTTCCCTCGCTGCGCTCGGGCCCCCATCGAGATGGCGTATTCGCCATCTCGACATTTGAAATTCCCACCGCGGGAACACCCGCGTTGGGGTGGGGGCGGCGCAACGCGCCGGGCCGCAGTCGCGGCCTGGGGTGCCAGACGGCTGGCCCGCGCTCAAGTAGCGAGCGCTTGTCGCGAGCGGTAACGCAAACAAAGACCCGCGTGCGAACAGCGCAATCAAAGCCTCTCGCTCACGGGCTGTTCCGGCCTGCGGCCGGGCCCTGCGCGGGCGCGCCGCAACGCGGCGGGCCGCGGTCGCGGCCTGGGGTGCCAGACGGCTAACCCGCGCTCAAGCCGCGAGCCCGCGAGCGTGCGAACAGAGCCATCAAAGACGTGCATCTGATTGGGCGTGACAAGCTTCAGGCCGGTGCGCCTTGAAACGCCAGTGCATCGCCAGCCAAATAGATCGATCCACAGATCAGTATCCGCTTGCGATCCGGATGCGTCCGATCGAGGTCTCGCAAGGCCTGCGGCAGTGATGCCGACGCCGTAGCCGGAATGCCGACGGTGTCTGCGATGTCACACAACTCTTCAGCCGACGCCGCACCATCTCCGGCGGACTCCGCCTGCACGGTGAGGATGCCACGGACCAGCCCTTTGAATGCGGAAACAAACCCTGACGCATCCTTGTTCGCCATCATGCCGAGAACAAGAAATGTCGGCTTTGGGCTCGTATCTTCCAAATCGGCAATCGCTTCAGCAATCGCGCGACCGGCCGCCGGATTATGGCCGCTGTCGATCCACAACTCATCGTCTCGTCCGATATCGGCACGCAATGGGCCGCTGGTCACCGGCATCATGCGCGCCGGCCACGTCGCAGATGTCAGCCCTTGCGCGAGCGCGGTTTCATCAACAAGCAACTCCGGTCTGCCGTAACCGGACAGCGCACGCACAGCAGCAACCGCAACGGCTGCATTAACGCGCTGATGCGGTCCCCGAAGTACCGGGACCGGCAGGTCCAGCAGCCGCTCTGCGTCCTGATAGACTAGGCGACCATTCTGCAGATACGCGTCGTAGTCCTGGCCAAAGAGTGTCAGCGGTGCACAGATGCGGTCCGCCGTTCTTTGGATTGCGAGAAGCGCATCCTCGTGCTGCGGCGCAATGATGCCGGGGACATGCGGCTTGAGTATCCCAGCCTTTTCACCGGCGATTTCGGACAGCGTTCGCCCAAGTTTATCGGTGTGATCCATGGCCACGGGCGTGATGACGGTGAGCGCCGGCGCATCGACGACATTCGTCGCATCCAATCGCCCGCCAAGCCCGACTTCGAGAATGACGACATCGGCCGGCGTCTCGGCAAATGCAACCAGCGCGGCGGCCGTCGTAATCTCGAAGAACGTCATCGGATCACCGGCGTTGACCGCGGAAACCCGGTTCAACAGCGCCACAAGCTCGTTCTCGCCAATCGGGTGCGTTGCGCCATCGGGACCGGCAAGAGCAATGCGCTCGTGAAACCGTACGAGATGGGGTGACGTGTAGACATGAACGCGGAGACCGGCGGACCGGAGCATGGCGCTCATGAATGCCGTCGTTGAACCCTTGCCGTTTGTGCCAGCGACGTGGATCACCGGCGGCAGCTGGTCCTGCGGCCGTCCCAACGCGTCCAGCAAGATCTTGATGCGGTCTAGCGACAGATCGATCATCATGGGATGAAGCGATTTCAGCTCGGACAGCAGTTTGGTACTTGCCGCTACATCTGCCATTCAAAAATGCCTCAGATGCCGTATTGGCCGGTTGATTTTCGTATTGACGAGACAAAACCGAGTCGGGGTCGCCAGGAAAGCGGCACGGTATGCCGTCTTGCCCGGGGATGAGCGAATACTATGGTCTGAACCCGGTGGCGCGCGTCGCCTGCTACGCTCGATTATTGCTTTGTCACGCCTGACGCCTTGGAGTCGCTGTCTTGTGTCTTCGCCCCCGCGGGCGACGGCGCCGCAGTATCCGAGTCGCCGTGCTCGACACTGACATCGTGATCTCGACCGTTGACGTATTCACCGTTGGGCTTCGTCCGCCCTTCGCCAGCAGAGTCTGAGTGCTCGTCGCTGCCGACTGAAGCAAGACCGTTCGCCAAACCGGCATCCCTGTCCGCATCAGGTGCGTGGCCATTCATCAAGACCGGCGAATCTTCGTGTGCCTCGCCATTCGGAAGCAATAACGGCTCCGCGGCGTCCGTACGGTCGGCGACAATAATGTCCTCGACCGGTACAATGTCGCCACCCTGCGGTCCCAACAGCCCACAGAGCCGCCCGAGCGTGTCCCGCAGGTTGTGGCGATGCACAACCATGTCGATCATGCCGTGCTCCAATAGATACTCGGCGCGCTGGAACCCTTCCGGAAGGCGCTCGCGGATCGTTTGTTCGATGACGCGTGGGCCAGCAAAACAGATCAGAGCGCCAGGCTCGGCGATGTGGACGTCTCCGAGCATGGCATACGATGCCGTAACGCCGCCGGTGGTCGGATCCGTAAGGACAACAAGA
>JBCCOV010000120.1:0-15390 GCA_039039985.1 Pseudomonadota bacterium
ACCGCATCGAGCGATCCTTTGGCCGGCTCAAGGACTATCGCCGCATCGCCACGCGCTTCGACCGAAATATCAAAAACTTCGTCGCAGCTGTCTGCCTCGCTGCTGTCGTCATATGGTGGCTGTAAAGAGTCCGGAGCCTAGTAATCGCGGAAGATGGTATCGGCCAATTTCCGGCTTCTCCGCCCGGAAATCCGCTGCGGTACGGAACGACGTACGGCGGCGTTGCGTTCGGAGCGGACCGGCATTGCCGGATACGGCGTCGGCGCACGCGGTGCGTTCCGGTCCCATGCCGGCGTGCTCAGACGCGATTGTGGCAGTCTCTGCACATCGATCGCCGTTTCAAATGCGACGCGCCAAGCCCCCTTGCGAAACTCGAACACCCGGGCGTAACGGAGATGAATGGCCGACCGGTCCGAACCATGACGCGGCTTTACGATCATGAGCCCAAAATCGAGAATCGTGCCGCAGCCGAAACGCAACGTCGACATCGGCTCACCTGCCAGCTCGTACGTGCGAACCAAAGCCGTGAGATAGCTTCTGAGTTCGCGCGGTGTACTGGTCGGGCGACGATTGTCGAATGAGGAAACAACCGCGTCGCTTGCGTAGACCGCCTCAAGCGCATCCACATCCGCTCTTTCGAACGCCGACAACCAGTGCCGCGTGCTGTCTTCCGCAATATGAGGTGCCGCCGTGCGACAGGCGGCAGACGCGGGAATTGATCCGAGGATGAGCAGCGCCAAACTGGCAACGAACGCAACAGACGACAGCCGGCTCAAGCGCATAGCAAACCCCACCAACATTGGACGTTAACGTGCCACGCGCCGACACTGAAGCGACCGAGTTAACAAACCGCTGACACCTCGTGTGACCAAGATATCTATTATTATTCATAAGATTGACGGCAAACGTGCCTTTGCGCCAACCTGAGACGCGCTTAACGGCGATACTGAATGAAGCCTGACTCGGTTGCCACGCGATCGTAGAGCACGCGTGCGGTTGCATTGCTTTCGTGGGTCAACCAGTAGGTTCGCGCGGCACCAAGTCCATCCGCATACGCATAAACCGCTTCGATCAGCGCACGACCGGCGCCATGACCGCGCGCGTGTGGGTCGACAAACAAATCCTGCAAATAGACATGCCCCGTCTCCACCCAGGTCGACTGATGGAACAATGCATGCGCCAAACCGATCGGCACCTCGTCCGTGCCAAGGGCAACAAATCCTACGTGGGTACCGGGATCTTGTGACAGCAGTCGCGACCATGTGCTGGGATAGACAGCATCTGGCACTGTGACCTCGTAGAAGGCGTGATAAGCGCGAAACAGGCTCTCCCAGACCTCTCGATCCTCGGGAATCAAGTGCCGCACGGGTGCTGCGGTTGCCATAACGTCTCAACTCCATGTTCGCGGCCCAAAGCCTGCAGCCGCGCCACTCGCGCAGCAGTCCGCTAAAGCAGCCAGATTGTCGCCAGCCCCAAGAACGCAAAAAACCCGACGACATCAGTGACCGTTGTCAAAAACACGCCTGAGGCCAAAGCCGGATCATAGGCCATCCGATCGAGCGCAAGCGGAATCAAGATCCCCGCAAGCGCAGCTGAGAGATGATTGAAGATCATTGCGGCCGCAATCACCAGACCCAGAGGGCCGGATCCGAACCACAGAATGGTCACCATGCCCAGGATGAGCGCAAAGATCAGGCCGTTGATCAAGCCGATTGACGTTTCCCGTACAATCACACGCGCCGCATTCATCGGACCAAGATCTCGGGTCCCGAGGGCACGCACCGCAACCGTCATCGTTTGCGTTCCGGCGTTCCCACCCATGGACGCCACGATCGGCATCAGCACGGCAAGCGCCACCATTTGCTCGATCGACGCATCAAACAGCTTGATCACGGTCGACGCGAGTACGGCGGTTACCAGATTGATCAGTAGCCAGGGAAACCGGCTGCGCGCAGCATCGACGACGTTATCCAGAAGGCTCTCATCGCCAACACCGCCCAACCGACGCATATCCTCGTCCGCCTCGTCCTCGATCACTTCCACGACATCGTCGACGGTCACGACACCAACCAACCGATCGTTCTCGTCAACGACAGGTGCGGACAACAAGTCGTATCGCTTGAACTGGCGCGCCACTTCTTCCTGATCAGCCTTGGCATCAACAACCGCAACCGAGTCGTCCATGATGTCCTCGATCGCGACCTCACGCTTTGTTCGCAGCAGCCGCGACAGACCCAGCGCACCAACGACCCGGTAGGTCGGATCGACGACGTAGATCTCGGAGAACGTATGCGGGAGATCATCCGTCTCACGCATGTAATCAATCACCGTTCCAACGGTCCAAAACGGCGCCACCGCAACGAAGTCGCCCTGCATCATGCGGCCGGCGGTTTCTTCGCCATACTCACGGTTGCGCTCGAGCGCGGCCCGATCGCCAAACGAGAGCTTGTCGAGCACCTCGCGCTTGTCGTCATCCTCGAGGCTTTCGATGACGTAAGCTGCGTCATCGGAATCAAGTTCCGTCACAGCCCGCGCGAGATACTCGTTCGGCAACTCCTCCGAGAGCTGATCGCGCACCGTCTCGTCGAGTTCGGAAAATGTGTCAAAGTCGAGCGAATTGCCCAGCGCTTGCACGAACTGCGCTCGCTGCTCGCTCGGCAACAACTCGATGACATCCGCAAGATCCGGTGCCCGAAGCCCATCAACAAGCTTTTGTGCGACCGAATCATCCAGGGCGGACATTGCGTCACTGACCTGCCGGACCAACTCCGCCGTCACGACCTCTTCGGAGCGATTAGCGGCTTGCACGACGTTCAGCTCACTGTCCATAACCGCACTCCATCCGCTAATGATTGCTGCCCGCCACCAGGCGGCTAGCACACCGCCGTACAGACGAACACGCCTGACACATGACGGTGGGCAATTGCCACAGGCACCGGGATTTGAGTTGCAGCGGGGCGAGCGCCAACACTATGGTCGGCCACGTTTTGCACGAGCCTTGTATCCGAGTCGGTCGAGAAAGCGCGGACTATGCACAACAGGAGCACACCGCACATGTCTCCAGCAGCGATCACCCGGACAACCCAGATCACATTCCACCAAATCACGTTCTGCCAAGTCACGATGCGCAAGGTTACAGTTCGCCAGCTCAACGTCCGCAACACCGCATTCCAGTTGGCGATCTCATGCGTCGCGGCCCTTGCCACCATCAGCGCACAATCGTCGACCGCCCTATCCGCACCAGCTGCAGATGCGACAACCTGCGACAGGCCGGGTGCACTCGGCGTGTCGCGCATTCTCGAAATCGATACAGCGAACGGGCCTCACTTCGGCAAAGTACAGTACAATAAGGCCGGACCGTCCATTTTGAAGGATGGGGAAGTCGTCCTCACATTCGATGATGGCCCCCTCCGGCGCTACACGAAGCAGGTTCTCAAGGCGCTTACGGCCCATTGTACGAAGGCCACATTCTTTGCTGTCGGCCGCATGGCTGTTGCAGACGCGGATATGTTGCGAAAAGTTGCAGATGCCGGCCATACCATCGGGCATCACACCTGGTCGCACAAAAATCAGTTCCGACGCAGCTTTCCGCGGGCGGTCGCCGAGTTCGAACTGGGCGTCAGCGCCGTTAGCGCCGCGATCGGCAGGCCCACGGCGCCATTTTTCAGGTTTCCCTACCTTGCCGATCCGCGAGCGATGCGTGCCTACGTCGCCCAGCGTGGGTACGGCATATTCTCGATCGATGTCGATTCCTATGACTTCCGCACGCGTTCGGGCAGTAGAATGCGGCGCAACGTCATGTCGCAGCTGAAACGGCGGCGCAAAGGCATCATCCTGTTTCACGACATCCAGGCGTCAACGGCCCGTGGGATTGACGCCCTCCTGGGCCAGCTGAAATCCAACGGGTTTCGGGTCGTTCACATCGTCGCGAAGGCGCCCGCGCAAACCTTGCCGGAATATGACAAGGAAGCACAGGTATTGCTCGAAAAGAGAAGATATACGTCGCGGGCAAGACCGATTAAGACCAGCTTCCAGTTCAATGGCGCGGTCGCGCCTCAACCGCCGGGCAATCCAGTGGCGCGCACACGGTTTGAAGCCACCAGTTCCGGGCAATCCCGGCCTTCTGCCGGGGTATCGACGTCTGCGAGGCAGCCACGCGCAAACGCCGCCGGCACTAGTGCACCGGCCGGCAACGCGACACCCGCTTGGAAACAGCGCGCACTTGGCTTGTCCGGCCTGCGTGACTAATTATCAGGTGCGCACGCAAATCGCTTATGTGGCCCAGTAGCTCCCCGCGCCGCCGGGACTGAAGGGTCCGGGGACTGGGGAGCAGGCGCCGTGCTGTCTTTGCAGTGCCGATCGCCGAACAACGCCGTCGTTCAACGCGTGCTTTCCGGCGCGCGCCTCGCCGTATGCCTGTGTCTGGCCATCGCGCCGACAGCCGCAGCAGCCTGTAACGACCCAGACCAGGCGATCGGCCTTTCGCGCGTTGTTGAGATCGACACGAACAGCGGCCCGCTATTCGGTCGCATCACGAAATTCACCAACCAGCCGACCTTTCTCAAGAACAAGGAAATCGTCCTCACGTTCGACGACGGTCCCTTGCCGAAGGTCACAAACACAATCCTGAAGACTTTGGCCGCCCACTGCACCCGCGCCACCTTCTTTCCGGTTGGCGAGCGCGCCGTCCAGTTTCCAAAGACCATTCGGACCATCGTAGCTGCCGGCCATACATTGGGTTCGCATACGTGGTCGCATCCACGGAAAATGGGCACGCTAGAGCCTGGCCGCGCGCGCGACGAGATCGAACGCGGGTTTGCGGCGGTCGCTTTGGCCTCAGGCCACGCCATCGCGCCGTTTTTTCGATTTACGGGCTTAAACGACGATCGCGATCTCTTGAGCTATACGCAGGTGCGCAAGGTCGGCGTTTTCAGCGTCGATATCGTGTCCGAAGACAGCTATGCCAAATCCACGTCGGAACTCGTGCGGAAAACGATCGCGCGTGCCGAACGTCAGAAGGGCGGCATTGTGCTGTTTCACGACCTCAAGCAGGTCACGGCGCGTGCGCTACCGACCATTTTGCGAGAACTCAAAGCGCGGGGTTTCCGCGTCGTCCACATTGTCTCGACCAATCCGTTTCGCCGCGACCGTGGCTACGACTCGGTGCTTTGGCCACGCATTGCCCGACGCCTGAAGTCGAAACCGTCTTCAAAAGGCGATAAGGCAGAAGCCATTCCTGCCCCGCCACCAATTCTTGAAGCGCCGCCGCAGGATAGCGGCATTGCCGGCATCCCGCGGGTGCACATCCGCCCGATTCAACGTCCGTTTGACCGCAAGGCACGGCCAGCGACAGCGCGCAAACCCCAACCGGCCGCAAGCGGCCCAGCCTGGCGCACCACAATCGGCAAGACACAGTAAACAAATTGGAGCCACCACGCCGGCGCCACAACAAGCCGCGACGTTGGCTGGTGAGCAAGACACACCGGAGGGCTCAGCGCCCTCCTGCACCTCATCGTGGATCGACGTATCGTCTGCTGTCGCCTACCCGAAAATGTCAGCTGTAATTCCGTCGTACCAGCCAATGGACTCTTCGTAGGTCGTCTTACGCAAATCTGCAGACTCCCCGGTTTTCGAAATGAACTTATCCGTGGCCTCGATTTTGGAGTCCCCGGCTTTGTAGCGCGCACCAACCTTCACACCATCATCGGTGGCAATCAGGCTCCAGCAGGTGTTGGCATAGCGCGCGGGAAACACCTTGCTACCGGTCAACTCCCCGCGTGCGTGCATCGCGGCGACCTTGGCCTGACTGTTGGCTGCAAACCCGGACTTCGGCATCGCCGACGCAACCGACGCATCGCCAACCACATACACATTCGGGTCTTTCGCTGATTGCATGGTGGCCGGATTGATCGGACACCAGCCCTTGTCATTTGTCAGGCCTGCGATCTGGGCAATCCGGCCAGCCTTCTGAGCGGGTATGATCGTCGCAGCGTCGGCCTTGAACGTCTCAAGCTCCGTCTCGAACTCAAGCGTATCGACGTTCACGGACTTGATGCCACCGGTAATCGATTTCGGCAGCCACTCCACCATATCAGGATAATGGTTTTGCCAACCTTCCGTAAACAGCGCTTGTTTTGAGAACTTCTCTTTCGGATCCAGAACAACAATCTTGGCCTTCGGGTTTTTGGCCTTCAAAAGATGCGCGATCATCGAAATGCGCTCGTACGGGCCGGGCGGGCAACGGTACGGATTTGGCGGCGCGACCATCACGAAGGTGCCACCTTCGCGCATGTTTTCGACTTGCGCCTTGAGAAGCTGAACCTGCGTACCCGAACGCCAGGCGTGCGGAATCTGACCCGAAGCCGCCGCAGAGTATCCCGGCACCGACTCGTAGTTGATGTCGATCCCAGGCGAAACGACGAGCCGGTCATAGGGAACGCTCGCGCCGGAAGCGAGCGTAACGACCTTCTTTGTGCGATCGATGTCGGCGGCCCAATCATGAACGACACTCACGCCATGGTCGGTCGCCATCTTACCGTAGTCGCGGCCGATCGAATCATAAGACCGGAACCCGCCCAGATAGAGGTTGGAGAAAAAGCACGTGTAATAGCGCTTACTCGGCTCGATCAGCGTGACGTCAACGGCACCCTTGGTGTCCTTCGCAACATAACGGGCGACGGTCCCACCGCCGGCACCACCCCCCACAACAACAAGACGCGGCTTGGCAGCCCGTGCGATATTCGGCATCGCCACAGCTGTTGCAAGAGCGCTCGACCCCAGCAGCAGGTTGAAGTTTCGCCGTGATAAGTTCGACATGTCTGGCCTCCCTACATTGCCGTCTCTTTGATTTTGCGCGCTCCGCTCACCGGACTCTTATCGTGATGTCTTCAGCCCGTCGCTTGTCGCCGCGACGTATCATTTCACCTTCGGTTTGACCTTTGCAAAGTATGCAGCCAGCGCCGCCATCTCGGCGTCACCCAAGCCCGCAGCAATCGTTTGCATGACGCGGTTCTCGCGTTCTTTCGTCTTGTACGAAACCAAGACGGCCACGAACGCCTCCTCGGGCCAGCCCGTAATGTCTGGAATGTTGGTCTGGGTGCCGTCGACCCGATGGCACGTGACGCATTCGTTCGCGAGGTACTCTCCGTAAGCGCTGTCGCCAGCATGCAGATCACTGACGATTGCGCATGCTAAGACCGCGATCAGAAGATTGCAAACGATGATCACTTTGCCATTCATACATTCAGATAATGCTATTTGAAATTGAATTGCAATCGCCCAAGCGCCGTAAAAGGTATTTCGGCAGACTCGCGATTTGGCAATGCGACCCCACAAGAAGCAAGGAGACGCCCTCGTCAGCTGCGCGGCATGACCAAGAGGCCGAGCCATTCGCGAACCGATCCGGACAAGAGATAACTCAGGCCGAGCCAAGCGCCGAACCAGATTGCAGCAAGTACAATTGGCGCTGAAAGCGTGAGCGCTGAAACGGCTGTCAGACCCTGGCCGATCGTGCAACCAAGCGCGTACATGCCGCCCGTCCCCATCAACACGCCACCAATGATCTGACGCCGCGCTTCAACGGCATCGTCGGCGGCTTCCCAACGCCATTCCTTGCGCACAACTGCCGCCAGGCCGGACCCCAACAGCACCCCGACAACAGAGCCGACTCCAAAGCCAATCGTCGACCCTGACGACGTCATGACATACATCACCGACGCGCCGAGCGGCTGTACGAACGAGAATGATACGACAGCCTGCGGCTCAAACGCGTCTTGCGACAACCAACCCGTGGCAACCCAGCCGAAGGCAATGATCGCACCAACAAAAATCCCCCACAGCAGCAATTGGCGGCGACCGCGAAACGCGCGATCCGATAGCACCCACGCGACAAGCAGCATGCTCACGCCCGCAGCGACCGTCCAAGGCGGTATGCCGGCCAAGGCATAAAGGATCTGGTCGACACGCGGGTCGGACAACAGCGGGTGCGTTGCCGCAAAGGGATCGAACAACCATACCCGGAGTTGGGCCGTCGGACCGGCGGCCGCCATGTAGGCGGAGATGCCCGTAACCAAGAAGACGACAAAGAACTTCAGGTCGCCGCCGCCCATGCGGACGACGGTCCCGAATGCACATGTGCCGACGAGGGCCATGCCGAAGCCGAACATCAAGCCGCCAACCAACAGCAGCAGCAGATTGAACGGCCGCTGCACGTAGAAACTCTGTCCGATATCAATCAGGCCTGCGCTGTCAGCAAGCTGGGTCAGACCGATCGCGACGGCCATCGCAAGAACCCACATCCGCCAACGCCATGTGTTGCCGCCGAATAAGACGTCCTCGATTGCAGCCAGCGTACAAAACTTACCGAACCGCGCCGCCGCTCCGAGAGCTACGCCGCCGATCAGGCCGAAAAACGCCGCCGCATGGCCTGGCAGGTTCCACTCCACCCGCGATCTCCCTTGTTCGCAGTGCACCGTGGACCGGATGTTGAGACCCGTGATTGCTCGTTGTCGTTACCGGATGACAGGGTCAGGCCTCCGGCTTGCAGAACATATCGTAGACTTGTTCGATCATGACACGCGCGCGGGGATCCGCAATCGAATAGTAGATCAGCTTGCCTTCCCGCCGTGCTTCGATGATCCGCTCTGCGCGCAGCCGGGCAAGCTGTTGGGAAACGGTCGGCTGTCGCAACGACAGCAGCCCTTCCAGTTCGGTCACGGACTTCTCGCCAGTGGCAAGGTAGCACAGGATCATCAGTCGGGCTTCGTGCGCGAGCGCTTTGAGGAATTCAGTCGCACGCTTGGCGTTCTCGGCCATATCGTCGAGCTGTTCGCCGTCCTCGAAGTAGGATCTGCTCGGAAGTGGCACCGTCACGTGTCCTTATCAATCAATCGCATCAGCCGTCGGTTTTCGGCGATCTCAGTTTCGCAAGCAACTGGCCGAGTAACGGGAAGAAGAAATCCGCACCGGGATATCCCCGAATGCGCCCTACCTCTCGCCCATTCTGGACCAGTACAAATGTGGGCGTGAAGTTGCCCTTACGCAAAAAACCGTAGGGTGCAGGCAACGGATCGTGGATGTTCAGCCGGCGCAACGGCGCACGTCGGCCTTCCTCAGTCTTATGGTAAATCCCACCAATATCCTCGTTCCACTGTTCGCACCAATAACACCCATCCTCTTCCAGCATCAGCAGTTCGGGCCCGCTGGATCGGACGTCGCCTGCGACCGCCAGTATGGCCGTACAAATGAGAACAAGAGAGCTGAGGGCGAGCCTTCGCATATACATCGCCATTGTTCCGATCCGATTCACATTTCCGGCGCAGCTCTGCCCGACTGTGACGTGCGCCGCAGCCGCCGCCCGCCATCTCAAATGATAGAGCGATTGAAGCCCAATTGGCCCTCATTCTTTGGTTACCGCGATCGTCCCGTGCCGTCACCAGCGAACGACGCATTGCGCTTCCCTGACATATTAGGATAAACGAATATAAGGCGTCGATCACAAAACTGTCGCCAGGGGAAGCGCGCGTGGATCTCAACATCACGTTTTTTGGGGCTTTTTTCGCAGGATTGATCTCGTTCGTCTCGCCGTGCGTCCTGCCTCTTGTTCCGCCGTATCTCTGTTTTCTTGCCGGCGTCTCGTTCGAGGAGCTGTCCACATCACAGAACACGACCGCAACGCGCGCGCGGATCGTACTGAGTTCGGTTTTCTTTGTGCTCGGCTTTGCAACGGTGTTTGTTGCCTTGGGCGCGACGGCGTCGTCCATTGGTCAGCTTGTGACTGAGTATCTCGATAGCCTGGCCGTCGTTGCCGGGGCGTTGATCTTTGTGATGGGTCTGCACTTCACAGGCCTGTTGCGACTCTCGCTGCTTTACCAGGAGGCTCGGGTCCACGTTGAGCGCAAACCCGTCGGTCCGCTCGGTGCTTATGCCGTAGGGCTTGCGTTCGCGTTCGGTTGGACACCATGCGTCGGCCCGGTCCTGGCAGCGATTCTGTTTGCTGCAGGCGCACAGGACTCCGTCGGACAAGGTGCGATGCTGCTTGCCGCATACGCGGGTGGGATCGGCATTCCGTTCATTTTGGCGGCCGTATTCGCTGGGGCGTTTCTCGGCGCACTCCAGCGATTTCGCAAGCACCTGGGAACCGTTGAAAAGGTCATGGGCGTTCTGCTGATGATCACGGGCGTGCTGTTCATGTTTGGCCAGATGCGCCATATCGCAACGTTTCTACTCGAGACGTTCCCCAGCCTCGGCCAGTTCGGCTGAGGGGCATCTCGATCACCGGCAACACAGCCGAACAAACAGGAGTACAGCTTATGGTGAAACGATTCGGGTTCTACCTGTTCGCTGTCACGATTGCGCTCGCGACGACGGTGCGGGCAGCCGACGTCGGCGAAGACGGACTGCACAAGCAATCGTGGTTCGCGGTGACCTTCAAAGATATCCGTGAGGACATCGAAACCGCGCGTGACGAGGGCAAACGCTTGCTCATCCTTATCGAACAGCGCGGCTGCATTTATTGCCAGCGGCTCCACGAGAAAGTGCTCTCAGACGACACGGTCGCTTCGTACATGAAAGCCAACTTCAAAGTCGTGCAGTTCAACATGTTCGGCGACGAGGAGGTCACGGATCTCGATGGCAAGACGTTGACGGAAAAAACGGCGGCCCGGAAATGGGGGCTCAACTTCACGCCCACGATGCTCTTCCTGCCGGAAACAGCCCCCAAAGCCGGCACGGCCAAGACCGCGGCCGTCGCCGTAATGCCGGGCGCGTTCGGAAAATGGACAACGCTCCACATGCTGCAGTGGGTTCGTGAGAGAGGCTACAAGACGGATGAGCCATTCCAAAAGTACCACGCGCGCAAGCTGAACGAAGCCAGAGCTGCCGGAAAACTCTAGGAAACGGCAACTCGCACATCTGGTCAGAACACAACCAGTTCTGCGCCGCAGCAAACGTACGGCGGCGCAGCATATTCAATTATCCGAATTTATTATTGCGATCGTCGCAGGTCACGCTACGGTATGGTGCGATAACGAGATTAGACAAGGGGGAAGCGTTCATGCGCCCAGTGAGCATGGTGGCTTCAGCAACTGCCGCACTTGCATTCTTGGTTTCGACCGCTCTGGCCGGGCCTATGTCACCGGATGACGTCAAGATTGTTGACGGCGTTTTGGAAAAATCTCTGACGGGCCAACCGGGCGATCCAGCCAAGGGACGTCAATGGGCGAAGAACAGGAGACTGGGCAACTGTCTCGCCTGCCACGTCAATTCCGACATGAAGGAGGAGCAGTTCCACGGCGAAGTGGGGCCGACCCTCGACGGCGTTGCGGACCGTTATGACATTCCAACGTTGCGGGCGATGCTCGTAAACAGCAAGGCTGTGTTTGGCGACGAAACCATTATGCCGGCGTTCTATCGCGCGACAGGCTTCTTCCGGAACGCCGACAAGTTCAAAGGCAAAACGATACTCACTGCACAGCAAGTCGAAGATGTTCTTGCATACCTCGTAACCCTGAAAGACTAGGCGAATTTGGCGGAAAGACTGACAGGTCCGCGCCGCCAGCTTACGAACCTGTCCCTGGATCTGAAGGAGACATCAATGGATACCACTCGCCGTGAAGCTCTCGCCGTAGGTATCGGCGCAGTTGCTGCGCTCACGCTTGCGCCGGTTGTGCCGGCACTCGCCAGTGCCAATGCCGTTGACGATGCCATTGCAAAATTCACGAGCGGCAAGAAGCCGACCGTCGGCAAAGTTGCGGTCAGCGCTCCGGAGATCGCCGAGAACGGCAACACCGTTCCGATCGCGATCGAGGTGGAAAGCCCGATGACGGAACAGGATCACGTCACGGACGTTTTGATTTTGGCTGATGGCAACCCGAACCCGGATGTTGCCACGTTCCACTTCACGCCCATGAGCGGCATGGCAGCAGCCTCCACACGCATTCGTCTCGCCAAAACGCAAAATGTCATTGCGGTGGCAAAGATGAGCGATGGCTCGGTCTTCATGGACAAGAAAACGATCAAAGTCACGATCGGCGGTTGCGGCGGCTAAGGACCCGTCAGAACAGCAACGTCCGCATCACGAAATTGGAAAGGATATCCGATCATGGCAAAGATCCGCCCCCGCGTGAAAGTGCCTCGCACTGCTTCGAAAGGTGACGTGATTGAGATCAAGACGCTGATCAATCACAAAATGGAAACCGGGCAGCGCAAGGACCGTAAGACGGGAGAAAAAATCCCGCGCAAAATCATCAACAAGTTCAGCGCGGCGTTTAACGGCAAAACGTTCTTTGAAACGGACATCGATCCTGCCGTTTCGGCCAACCCGTACATTCAGTTCCACGCAAAGGTCATGGAAGCTGGCACGTTCAAGTTCAGCTGGGTCGACGATGACGGCACCGTCTACACGACGGAAAAGAAGATAAAGTTGGACGGCTGATCGGCACAGAAGCGATCGGCCGGAGGAAACGAACAGGCAGGACGAACTATGACTGGTACGCACTTAGGCCTCTGTGCGGGACTTGCAGCTTGCACGGCTATTCTCGGTGGTCTGGCGCTCGCCTCAACAGCAAGCGCCGACCCCAACGAAAACAAGCTTGTCATTGACGGCACCGAAATCAAAACCGATGTCGCGGCGCCGAAGGGGTCTCCTTTTGATCGGCTGTATTCTGGCTGGCGGTTCCGCAACCCGGCCACCCAGGCCATGCAATTGGACGATTTCGAAAATCCTGCCTTTTCGACTGTGGAGGTTGGTGAAACGGAATGGAGTAAGGTCGACGGCACGGAAGGCAAGTCGTGCGCATCCTGCCATAACGATGCCGCCGACAGCATGAAAGGCGTGCGTGCCGGCTATCCCAAATGGAACGCCAAAGCCGGCAAGCCACGATCGCTGCAGCATCAGATCAACGCCTGTCGCGAAACCAACATGGGCGCCAAACCGTGGAAGTGGGAAAGCGACCAGATGCTGGGCATGACGGCGTTCGTCGGCCTGCAGTCACGTGGTATGCCCGTGAAGGTCCAAATTGATGGCCCGATGAAAGCGTGGCACGACAAGGGCAAAAAGATCTACTACAAGCGCGTTGGGCAGCTCGATATGTCATGCGCGAATTGCCATGAGGACAATACCGGCAAGATGATCCGCGCGGACCATCTCAGCCAGGGCCACGTTAACGGCTTTCCGCTCTATCGTTCCAAGTGGCAGAAAATCGGTTCCATGCATCGCCGGTTCACGGGCTGCATGAGGAACATTCGTGCGACGCCATACAAGCGCGGCAGCGATGAGTTTGTCGCCCTGGAACTCTACGTGGCGTCGCGCGGGATGGGGCTCTCGGTCGAAACGCCCGCCGTTCGCCAATAGCCTCGTAAGACAACGGCCGGCGCACCGAAGAATGCGATGCCCGGCCGGCCTCGAAGCAACCCCATCGCGCGCATCAAAAGCGCGATTGTTCGGCCGCGCTGCAGGCCGTCACAGGAGACGTGTGCATGATTTCCCGACGTGACTTTCTCCAAGCCGCCGTTGCGGCCGGCGCGATCGTCGGTGGTGCGGGAACGGGGTCTTGGCAAGCACGCGCGGCGCGCCAGGCGCTGATGTCTCAGGACGACCTGCTGCAGTTCGAGACAACTGGCAATGTCACGCTGGTCCACATTACGGACCTTCATGCGCAGCTGATGCCGGTCTATTTCCGCGAGCCATCGATCAACATCGGCGTCGGTGAAGCTGCGGGACAACCGCCGCACCTCACCGGCCAGGACTTCCTGAAGCATTACGGCCTGAAGCCGGAAACACCCGAAGCCTACGCCCTGTCGTCGGTCGACTTCGCAGCGCTGGCGAAGGCGTACGGCAAGCTCGGCGGCTACGATCGCATCGCAACGGTCCTCAACGCGATCCGGTCTGAGCGCGGCGACCGGATGCTGTTTCTGGATGGCGGTGACACCTGGCAGGGCAGCTACACGTCGCTCAAGACCAAGGGCGCCGACATGGTCACCGCGATGAATGCGTTAAAGCCCGACGCGATGACCGCGCATTGGGAATTCACCTACGGCGCAGACCGCGTGAAGGAAATCGTCGAAGAGCTGCCGTTCGCGTTCCTTGGCGGAAACATCTTCGATGCCGAGTGGGATGAGCAGGCCTACGACTCGACCAAAATGTTTGAGCGCGGCGGCGCGAAGATCGCAGTCATTGGTCAGGCGTTTCCCTATCTGCCGATTGCCAATCCGCGCTGGATGTTCCCGAACCTGTCGTTCGGCGTGCGCGAAGAGCAATTGCAAAAGAATGTCGAGAAAGCCCGCGCGGACGGAGCCCAGCTCGTCGTCCTTCTCTCGCACAATGGCTTTGACGTAGACCGTAAGGTGGCGTCCCGCGTTCAGGGGATCGACGTCATTTTGACGGGCCACACCCACGACGCGCTGCCCGAGCCTCTCCTGGTCGGCAAGACGTTGTTGATCGCCAGCGGATCAAGCGGCAAGTTCCTGTCCCGCCTTGACCTCGACGTCGGCCCAAGCGGTCTCAAGGGCTACACTTATAAACTGATCCCGATGTTCTCAGACGTCATCAAGCCCGATGCCGACGCGACTGCGCTCGTCGAAAAACTCCGCGCGCCACACAAGGCTGAACTCGAGCGCGTGCTTGGCAAAACGGATTCGCTGCTCTATCGGCGCGGCAATTTCAACGGCACGTTCGACGATCTGATTTGTGATGCGTTGCTTGAAGAGCGCGAAGCTGACGTCGCACTCTCGCCTGGCTTTCGCTGGGGCACGTCTCTGCTGCCCGGCCAGGACATTACGGTCGACGATCTCTTCAACGCCACCGGCATGACGTATCCGTCCGCTTACCGATCGGAAATGACCGGCAAGATGCTGAAGGACATTCTCGAAGACGTCGCGGACAATCTGTTCAACCCCGATCCGTACTATCAGCAAGGTGGCGACATGGTTCGCGTCGGCGGCATGGGTTACGCCATCGATATTAACAAACCCATGGGCCAACGCATTTCGAGCATGACCCTCCTGAAGGACGGGTCTGCAATCGATCCAGCAAAGACCTACGTCGTATCCGGATGGGCCTCCGTGAATGAGGCAACCAAGGGCCCACCGATTTGGGATGTCGTGTCGAACTACATCACACGTAAGAAAGTCATTTCGCTCAAGCCGAACCGCTCGGTGAAAGTCACGACGTAAGTACGACGACGCGCGGCAGGTGCAGTCGCACCACTTTGATTCTGCGGGGCCTCAAACCGTCCGACGCACCTATGCGGCAAGACAATAGAAGTAGCCCGTCGCCGTGCCGACCCAGATACGACCGTCCACGATGCATGGCGTGCCCAATATCCGGCCGTCGAGCCTGACGTTCCAAACTTCGGCGCCGGATTCTGCATCGAGGCAATACACGCGGTAGTC
>JBCCOV010000121.1:0-15226 GCA_039039985.1 Pseudomonadota bacterium
GCTGCGCTTGCGAACCTGACTCTTCTGATCTTCACCCCTGGAAGCGCCGGCGCCATTGCGGCGCGTTTCGTGACGGGGGCTCTAATGGCGGGCGTCTATCCTGTCGGCATGAAGATCATTGTCGGGTGGGGCGTACGTGATCGCGGCTTTCTGGTCGGGGCGCTTGTTGGGGCGCTGACGCTCGGGTCGGCGGCTCCTCATCTCATGGCGCTGCTCGGAGGCACTGACTGGCGCACCACAGTCATCGTGGCGTCGCTTGCGTCGTGTCTGGGCGGACTGGCCTGCCTCATGGTTTCACTAGGACCGCATCACGGTACCGCCGCAGCGTTCAATCCCAGGGCAATCCTTCTCGCGTGGAGCGACCGCCGCATCCGCCTCGCCTATGCAGGATACCTCGGGCACATGTGGGAACTCTACGCGATGTGGGCCTGGATCGGCGCGGCTGCAGCTGCGTCTTATGCCATGACACTGCCCGACGTGGACGCCGAACGTTTGGCGCGTCTGACCGCATTTCTCGCCATTGGCGTCGGCAGCATTCTATGTGCACTCGCCGGCATCATTGCGGACCGGGTGGGAAAGGCGGATGTTGCCATGTTCGCAATGTGCATCAGCGGGCTTGCTGCGCTTGGAACGGCGGTGAGCTTCGGAGGACCGGCATGGTTAACGTTTGCGTTGATCGTGATTTGGGGGCTCGCGATCGTACCGGATTCCGCGCAATTCTCAGCCCTTGTCGCAGATGCTGCACCGCCAGACCAGGCCGGCAGTCTACTGACACTACAGACAGCGCTCGGCTTTGCGCTCACGTTCTTTACGGTCCAGATCACGCCCGTTGCAGCCGATACACTCGGTTGGCCGATCGTTCTCGCGATCATGGCGATCGGTCCTGGTCTCGGCGTTGTGGCCATGCTGCGGCTGCGTTCGCTCCCGTCGCGGTAGCTGCTGGACATCCGTTTCCGCCAATCGTGCGTAAGATCTCAAGCGAGCATGGCGGCTCGCCGCAAAACGCGACAATTGGCAAATCGGTCCGGAGAACGTATGCCGCAAAAGAGACTCGTGCTGATTCTCGGTGATCAGTTGTCGCGTAAAATCTCGTCACTGCAAGGACTATCCAAGAGCGACACGGTGGTTCTTATGGCCGAGGTCGCCGCAGAAGCGACATACGTTCGTCACCATAAAAAGAAGATCGCATTCGTGTTCTCCGCCATGCGCCACTTTGCCGTGGAACTGCGCAATGCGGGATGGCAAGTCGATTACGTTCAGCTGGACGATCCCGAAAACTCCGGAAGTCTGCGCGGTGAAGTCGCCCGCGCGCTGACGCGCCATGGCATCAACGCGGTGCGCGTTACGGAACCGGGTGAGTATCGTCTCCTGACCAACATCTCCACCTGGGCCGATGCGTTCGCTTGCGAAGTCGACGTTCAGGACGATACCCGATTTCTTGCAACACGAGAGGAGTTTGCGCAGTGGGCTGCGGGACGCAAGTCACTCCGCATGGAGTACTTTTACCGCGAGATGCGAAAGAAGACCGGCTTGTTGATGGACGGAGAGAAACCCGTCGCCGACCGCTGGAACTTCGACGCAGAAAACCGAAAGCCGGCCAGCGACGACTTGTTCATGCCGAATGTACTCCGGTTCGAACCAGATTCGATCACACGCGACGTGCTGAAGCTTGTCAAAAAACGCTTTCCTGATCACTTCGGGGATCTCGAGCCGTTTTGGTTCGCAACAACAAACCGAGACGCGGAACAAGCGCTCGACCACTTCATATCTGAGGCACTACCGCGGTTTGGCGATTTTCAGGACGCAATGCTGGTCGGACAAAAGTTTTTGTATCACTCGGTTCTCTCGGTTTATATCAATTCCGGCTTGCTCGACCCGCTCAAAGTTTGCGAACGCGCTACCGCCGCCTATGCCGAAGGTCGTGCGCCGTTGAACTCAGTCGAGGGGTTTATTCGGCAAATCATCGGCTGGCGTGAGTTTATTCGCGGCATCTACTGGCATGCAATGCCGGATTATGTTGAGGTAAATTACTTTAATGCCGACCGGCCTTTGCCGTCGTTCTACTGGACGGGCGAAACCGATATGGCATGCGTGCGCGAGGCCATCGTGCAGACCAAAGAAGAGGCCTACGCACATCACATTCAGCGCCTCATGGTCACCGGAAACTTCGCCATGCTCACCGGTGTTGCGCCGAAAGAGATCCACGAATGGTATCTCGCCGTCTATGCCGATGCCTACGAATGGGTGGAACTTCCAAACGTCATCGGCATGAGCCAATTCGCTGACGGTGGCCTTCTTGCGTCCAAGCCCTATGCGTCAAGCGGCAATTACATTGCCAAAATGTCTGATTATTGCCAATCCTGCCGTTACAATGTGAAAAAGAAAACCAGTGAAGACGCGTGCCCGTTCAACGCGCTTTATTGGAGTTTTCTGGAACGGAACAGAAATAAACTGAAGGCCAATCCGCGCTTGGGAACCGTTTATGCGACCTGGGACCGCATGAGTTCGGACAAGCAAGACGACTATCGCCGGCGCAGCAGTGCCATACTCGAAAACTTGAACTAAAGCCTACAGCAATCGAGGCGCGCGCATTTGATCGAGGCTTTCAAGAACCTCCGGGATCTTTTTCTTGAGTGCGAAAAACCCACGCGTTGCGTGGGGCCATGCAAGATCGTCGAGCGGTCGACGGATCTGATGTAACGAGATGCCGGCTTCTGATAACTCCGATCGCGTGGTCTCGAGCTGCGTCGCGCAAGGCCCGACGGGCGCATACGCCGTCACGACGGTTGATACCTCCAGATCGGCACAAGCATCAACCACGACGGCGGCCCAGCCACGTGACCGAGCTTGCGCACCGACTTGGATGGCCGGCACACTGAGAGCCACGCACGCACGCTTTGCTGCATCGGCTAAGGCACCACGCGTAAAACGCCGGACTGTTTCGCTGACCGCTTGCGGCGAACGATCGTCCACGGCCGTCAGTGTCAAGCACGCGCGCGGGGCCTGCGTGAGAGCCAAACTCTCCGGCGCGCAGTCTTCCTCCGTGATCAACAGCAGGTACGGGACATCTGGGCACGTATCGGCATCAGGTATCGGGCACTTCTGATGCGCATGTGGTTCCGTCAGCGGTGGTGCGGTTCGGGCGAGGCCATGAACGGGCCCAAATCGGCCGTTGGTGTATTTTGAGATGTTGTCGGGTCGGGCAAGATATGTCTTTCCCTTGGTGTGGAGACCGCCCACCCAGCGCCACGATAACGTGTTCGATGCCGGGTCTCCGTCCAGCAGATGGTGCATAAAAAAGTCAGCGCCAAGCTGCCAAGGTAACTCAAGCGTGTAGATCCATATGCTAGCGAACCACATGCGCGCATGATTGTGCATGTAGCCGGTCGCGATCAGTTCCCGAACCCATGCGTCAAAGCAGGTCAGTCCTGTCTGCGCGGAGACGGCAGCCGCATAGCGCTCAGCGAGGTCTTCGTCGTCGGACAAGCGTTGCGTTAACATACGCACATCGGCGACATAGGTCGTCCAAACACTCGGGCGCTGTTCGAGGTAGCCCTTGAAGTAAGTGCGCCAGAACACCTCCTGAATGAATTTCTCGGCTGTCGATAAGGCAAACCGATCGCGCACAGCCGATAGGACTTCGGTCTCTAAGATGAGCCGGTGCCGAATGTACGGCGATAACATCGACACGTTGGCATGGTTGCCCGGCCCGAAGTCCGCATTGCGCGCACTTGCGTAGTCACGGCCTGTATGCGGCAGAAACGCAGCCAGCCGATTAAGACCGCTGCGGCGGCTAGTATCAAGGTTGGCGAGCGCTTGATCGGCCGCGTCTGACCTCGGCGAGCTGGGACAAGGTGCGTCGGTGTTTTCAGGCATACTAGCGTAACGTGCGGCATTACGAGAAGGATCGGAGGTGCGACATGACGACGTCGAAATCACTCAACGATACAGAGATCGCGTCGGCAATCCTGCACCTCTGTGACGTACGCGGCATACGGAAAACGATCTGCCCATCCGAGGTCGCGCGGTTGCTGAACCACGAGGACCCAAGCTGGCGCGCGCTGATGCCGGACATCCGCCGCGTGGCCGCGAAGCTGGCAGCCCAGGGGCAGATTGCAACGACACAGCGTGGAAAGCACGTTGATGCGGAGCATGTGCGCGGTCCAATCCGACTCGGCCTGATTTCAAGCCATCGAAGCTGACCGCAGTGCGGACCGTGGTCGCTCTTTGCGGCAGCGATCGGAGCAATAGCGGACTTCGTTCCAGACCCGCGCCCACTTCTTGCGCCAACTGAACGGCCGGCCGCAGGTCACGCACACCTTCGTCGGTAAATCGCACTTGGCGACGGGCTTGCCGCGCCGGCCCCTCATGTCTTGGTCTCGCGTTCGAGATCCAATGCGAGTTGCGAGGTGGCACCTGCTGGTGCGTGGCTCTTGTGCGCGCTGTTTTTGCCCGACGCCCGCCGCGACTTAGCTGCACCGGTGTTTGAGATACCGCTCTTGCGGCTGCCATGCTTATTTTGAATCTCATCCGCGGCGGTGCGAAAGCCATCAGACTTGCGGATGCCGTAGATCTTTTGACGCGCCTCCCGCGCGGCGACGAGGTGGTCGACGATCGGCATCGGATACCGCTTTCCCAAGATCTGTTGGGCGGCCTCCTGCTTCCAGGGTTCGTGAACAGCGGCACCTTCAATTCCCGCGAGTTCCGGAACCCAGCGGCGGACGAACGCACCTGTCGGATCCTGATCGTAGCCTTGTTTGATCGGGTTGTAGATCCGCACGGTGTTGATCCCGGTCGTGCCGGACTGCATCTGGGTTTGCGGCCAATGGATGCCCGGTTCGTAGTCCGTGAACTGGCGCGCCAGATGAAGCCCTGGCGCCCGCCAGTGCAGCCAAAGGTGGTAGCTTGCCGTGGCCATTAACATGGCCCGCATCCGAAAGTTCATCCAACCGGTTGCGCGGAGTGCGCGCATGCAGGCATCTACGAATGGCAGCCCGGTTTCACCAGTGCACCAAGCGTCAAGGCGCGCAGCGTCACTTTCGCCGGGATGTCGCAGTTGATCATAGCTGCGATGAAGGTTCTCGTACTCCAGGCGTGGCTCGTCCTCCAGCTTCTGCATGAAGTGGCAATGCCAATGCAATCGTCCCGAGAATGAGATCAATGAGCCGCGCCATGTCATGGACGACGGCCGACGCTCGTGCTTGATTTCCCGCTGGCGCAACCAGGTCGCCTGCGCGACCTCCCGCATCGATACCGTTCCCCAGGCCAGATGCGGCGAGAGGCGCGAGCAGGTCTCGAACCCGCTCAGCGGGCTGGACATGCCGCTGCGGTAGGTTTCGCCACGCGTGTGTAGAAAGGTGTAGAGCGTTTGCAGCCCGACGTCTCGTCCGCCGCGCTGCCGTTCCGGGCAGGTGTCGGGCCGCAGCGAGAGTTCGCGCGCCGTTGGCATGCGGTTGCTCTCGAACGCTGCCAGTAGTGGTGGCAGTGGCGCCAGGGCGGTCGGTGCCTCGATCAATGCCTCACTCATGAGCCGATCCCAGCGACCGGCCCAGCCATTCCGCGAGGGCAGGCGCCTGACAACCCCATCCTGACGCGTTTCTTGCCACGGAACGCCATGTTCGCGACACCAGGCGCCGACGCGCTTGTCACGTGCGTATGTCCATGCATTGCCGGTTTCTTCGTGCGACCACAACCCGGCCACTGGCATCGTCTGACCTATGTCATCCAGAACGTCCGTAACGTCACCAACGCGTATCACGAGCGGTTGGCCCAGCCGTCCCAGCGCATCCCGTAATTCGCGCAAACTCTCGCGAAAGAATGCAAACTGCCGAGCTGACATGTCCGGCTCCAGCCAGAGCCCCGGCTCGATCACATAGAGCGGCAGCACCTGACCGGCGCTCGCCGCCGCGGCGAGCGGTCGGTGATCGTGAATGCGCAAGTCCCGCTTGAACCATACGACGTGAATAGCGTCGCTGTCGTTTCGCTTCGCCAAGTGCAGCTCACTCCGTATTCAGCACATTCTCGGTCGCGCTTGGCGCTGGACAGATTAGGTTCCAACGCCTGGAATGACGCACAAGAACTGCTCACCCCGCCCCTTGATCGGATCGCAGATGAAGGTCTCAGCCTTGGGGTTGTCGGGATCGGCACTTTTTATGAACGTGTCGGGGATCGTGTACCAGCGGCTTCCGACGCGGTACTGCGTCGTTCCATCGTGCCCCGCTCGGCTTCCGTCAATAGCGCGGCAGAAGCAGCACTTGTCGTTGAAGAAGTGTTCTTTGGCGTTCTGGCGCCAGTAGGTTGTCGCATCAAAATGGGTTTGTGCACCTGCGGAGGTCGCCGTTGCCAGGACGCACACGATTCCGATGATGGGTTTCCGCATTTCGCTCCCTCACCACTGCGCCGCGGCAGGACTTGCACGCTCTCTAGCGAGCTTGAGCTGGCCCAAGTCGCATTGCAGCAAAGCCGCCTACAACCTGGCACTACGACGCCTAACTTTGGGTTTACGTGTCTCCGCATTCTCTGGATCGCTGCCGGAATAGGAACCTGCCGACAACGCTCAGCCTTCGAGCCAAGCCCGCGAATGCGAGCGGCCGCCAGAGGACGCAGCTTGCTACACCTCCGACCGTTCGCCTTGTTGCCAAGCTGCGCGTAAGAACATTGCGAAATGTACCGTCGTCGGAATCATCGCCGAGAGCCCCATAACGAGGCCGAAGTAGATGTTCCGAAAATTGTCGACCGGGTTATCAATCGCGTCCACAACCATTTGCTCGTAGCGTTGCGCCCGTGCCGCAAAGTCGGATGGATTGGCCTCAACCCATTTGATGATCCACCCAGAAATCGTGAACACATAAACAACCCACAGCGTTGCCAGCACTGCAATAATTAAATCAATAGAAAGGTGCCCAATATACTCGCGACTGTCGGTTGTTCGAACAGCGCGGCGCACAACATAAACCGTCACAAAAAACGACAAACAATCAAACAAGGCGCCGAACAACCCAACGGGAAATTGGACCTTAAAATAGTACCAATTTATCATGTAGGGGAACGCCGTAATCATGGCGAGCCAGTACGATAGAATGTTCACGACCACAAAAAATATGAATAAAGCCGGCACAAAAAGAATGAGCGGCCCGCGATTGGCATCATAATACGCTAACAAGTCGGCAAGCGCTTCTCGCCACACGGCAATAGTACCAGTCATCACGAACTCCGAACCTTGCGCGCTTCGGGTAGACACACACAAACGCCTGTTTGCGCGCCGAAAGGTGCTTCGAAGATGGGAGAGCCGGCCGATCGCCAGTGTGGCACGCGTGAGTACGATGACATAAACCGCGGGATCTCAAAAGCCATTTGCGCCCATCAGCGTTACGCCGGCTGTCGCAAAATGCCCGCATGCATCTTGTCGGGGCGCCCTGCCCCCATCACAACGTCGGGATCGCAAGATCCCAAGCCGACAATTTATGCGCGTACTGGATCGGGTCGCGCCCTCTGCCGGCGGGTGCCTCGTAGCACCCTCGCGGCCTGGATTACGAAGGGATCTCTGCAGGCTTGGCCTCATCGCTGGAAGGTTGGCGCCGACGCCCGAGGCCTGCCATACCACGGCACAGGACGTAGAACGTCGGCGTGAACAACAGGCCGAAGATCGTCACGCCGATCATGCCGGAGAAGACGGCAGTGCCGAGTGATTGCCTCATTTCGGCACCTGCTCCGCTTGCGAAGACCAACGGCACGACCCCCAGGATGAACGCAAACGATGTCATGAGAATCGGCCGCAATCGCGTACGCGCGGCGGATACGGCCGCCTCGAAGCGGGACTGCCCTTCGTCTTCAGCTTGTTTGGCAAACTCGACGATCAAAATCGCGTTCTTCGCGGCGAGTGCGACCAGGACAACCAACCCGATCTCCACCAGAATATTGCGGTCAAGATCGCGAATGAGAACGCCAATCATCGCGGCGAGAATACACATCGGCACGATGAGAATGACCGCAAGCGGAAGCAGCCAGCTCTCGTAAAGTGCGGCGAGCAGTAGGAAGACGAAAACAACGGCCAACGTGAACGCCAGGATCGCGGTTGAGCCGGCCAGCTTCTCTTGCAGCGCAATCTCCGTCCACTCGAAGCCGAAACCAGACGGCAGCCGCGTCTCGGCAATATTCTCCACCGCCTGGATGGCGTTACCCGACGAAAATCCGCGCGACAATCCGAGCTGCACTTCCGCCGCAGGATACAGATTATACCTGGCAACACGATACGGCCCCGTCGTGTTGCGGAACGTTGCAACCGAGCCGATGGGAACCATCTCGCCTTCACTATTGCGTGTCTTCAGATTTGCGACATCTCGGAGTTCGAGCCGGTACGGGTTGTCCGCTTGGGCCGTCACACGATACGTCCGCCCCAGGATGTTGAAATCATTGACGAACACAGACCCCATGTAGATCGATAGCGTGTCGAAAACGTTCGAGATCGGCACGCCCAACTGTTCGGCCTTGGTTCGGTCGATATCTGCGAAGATCTGCGGGGTCCGCGTGTTGAACAGCGTAAACGCCTGCGTGAATCCGGGCGTCTGCCCCGCCGTTCCCGCAACGGCCCACGTCGCACCTTCCAGCGCTGGCAGGCCGCGCCCTGACCGATCCTGAACGTACCCCTTCAGGCCGCCACCGGTTCCGATGCCAGGGACCGATGGCGGTTCCAGCACGAAAGCGAAGGCTTTTTGCAGCTGAAACATTTGCGCGCGCAAGTCCGCGAGAATGTCGTCCTTGTTCAATCCGGCGTCGGCACGTTCCTTAAATGGTTTCAAGGTGACGAAGATGACGCCGGTATTCGGGGCATTCGTAAACGTTGCACCATCGAAGCCAACGAATGCGACAGCATCTTTCACGCCCGGGCGCTTTAGGATGATATCTGTCGCGCGGCGAATAACGTCATCCGAGCGATCAAGTGTGGAGCCTGGCGGAAGCTGGAATGCTGTTATGAAATAGGTCCGGTCCAACTGCGGGATCAAGCCCGTCGGTGTCGCGGTGAGTCGGTCGTACGTCACATACAAGAGACCCGCATAGACCAGGATAATGATGGCGCCAACACGCACCAAGCGTGCGGTCAATGCACCAAAACCGCGTGAGAGCCGCTCGAACACCCAGTTAAAGCCGTGGAAGAACCAGCGGACGGGCGCGCCGATGACCGCCATAAGACCTGACTGGTTTTGATTGCCCGTGTTATGCGGCTTCAACAGCAGGGCGGCCAATGCCGGCGACAGAGTCAGCGACACCAGAAGCGAGATCATCGTAGATCCAGCGAGGGTGATCGCGAACTGCGTGTAAAACGTCCCCTGAAGACCGGTGATAAACGCCGTCGGCAAGAACACCGCGACCAATACCAAGGACATCGCGACAAGTGCGCCGCCAACTTCATCCATTGTCTTGTAGGCCGCATCTCGCGGCGAATAGCCTTCGCTCAGGTATCGCTCAACATTCTCGACCACGACAATCGCGTCATCGACAACAATCCCGATCGCCAAGACAAGCCCAAACAGCGAGAGCGTATTGAATGAGATTCCAATCGCTCCCATGATCGCGAACGTTCCGATCAGAGACACCGGAATCGCGACGATGGGGATGACCGCTGCGCGCCACGTCTGGAGGAACACGATCACAACGACGACAACGAGAATAACCGCCTCGAGCAGTGTCGCAATCACCGCGTCGACGGAAGCCTGGATGAACTCGGTCGGATTATAAACGATCGAATAGCCGACACCGGTCGGGAAGTCGCCCTTGAGACGCTCCATTTCAGATTTGATCTGGGACGCGGTTTCGAGCGCATTGGATCCCGGCCGTTGGAAGATGACGATAGCCGTTGCGTTCTTATTGTTGAGATACGCGTTGACCGTATAATCCTGCGAACCCAATTCGACGCGCGCAATATCGCGCACACGCACAACCGAACCGTCCGGTTCCGAACGCACCACAATATCTTCAAACTGATCCGGCGACGTCAGCCGGCCGAGTGTCTGAATGGCGAGCGTAAATGCGCCATCGGATTTGGCCGGCGCCTGGTTGATCGATCCTGCCGCAACTTGAAGATTGGCCGCGCGCAACGCTGCAACCACGTCAGCCGCTGTCAGGTTTCGTGCCGCCGCCTTTGCCGGATCAATCCAGACGCGCATGGCGTAATCACGCGCACCGAAGACGCGAACATCGCCGACGCCGTCGAGGCGGGCGAGCACATCCTTCACGTAGAGCGTCGCATAGTTCGAAATGTACTGCTGGTTGCGCGAGTCGTCCGGCGAGGTCATGTGGACGACCATCATCAGATCCGGAGACGCTTTGCGCACCGATATTCCTAACCGGCGCACGTCTTCCGGCAACCTGGGCTCGGCAACTGATACCCGGTTCTGAACCAGCACCTGCGCCTGATCGATATCGGTTCCAGGCTTGAACACGACATTGATGGACAAGCGCCCGTCACCCGTCGATTGCGAGACGATGTACAGCATACCGTCGACGCCGTTGACCTCCTGCTCAATCGGGGTTGCGACGGTTCTCGCGATAATCTCGGCAGATGCGCCCGGATACGTCGCCGTGATGTTGACCGTTGGTGGCGCGATCTCCGGATACTCGGAAACCGGAAGGCTGAGCTGCGCAATCGCGCCCACAATCGTGATGATGAGTGACACGACAGTCGCGAAGATCGGACGATCGATGAAGAAACGGGAAAATCGCATGCGTGCGCTCTCAGCTTCGTAATGGGTGCTGACCGCACTTGGCGCTCAGCCGAACGTGATACTTATCCAGGCAGGCGAACGAGCTGGCCACACGTCGTGGCCCGCCGTGTTTCTCATCCAGCCATGTTCTCTTATCCGGATTGGGCCGATTTGATTTCACCTTCGACCGTCGTCACCGTGGCGCCAGGGCGCACGGCCGGATTCGCGATGCCGTCAATTACAACGCGGTCGTTTGCGTCCAATCCCGATTGAATGACGCGCAAGCCCTTTGCGATCTGTCCCGGCCGGACAACCTTCGCGCTGACTTTCCCAGCATCGTCGACGACGAAAACGATCTTGCGCGTCTGATCCGAGACGATGGCGCGGTCCGGCACGAGCAATGCATCGAATTCACCACCGTAAAGCTGCAGGCGGCCGAACAAGCCCGGCGACAACAAGCCGTTCGGGTTTTTGACAATCGCGCGGCCGCGGATTGTACCGGATCGTGGGTTCAAGCTGTTGTCCACAAAGTCCATACGCCCCGTTCGCGACCATGTCGTCTCATCGGCAAGCCTGATGCGGACCGGGTTTGCCGTATCGCGCGATGTCGGCCGGTTGCCGTTGTTAAACAGACGGGCATATCGCAGATAATCCGCCTCTGACGCGTCGAACACGAAGTTGATCGGATCAATGGATACGATCGTCGTGAGAAGTGTTGTCTGCCCGGAGCTGCCGCCGCCACTGATCAATGCACCAACATCAACTCGCCGATCCGAGATGCGGCCCGAAATCGGTGCGCGCACCTCGGCCCACTCAAGATCGAGTTGCGCCGACCGCAGGCTCGCCTCTGCCGCTGCCAAATCCGCTTTCGCAACAGCGAGATTGGAACTGCGCTGATCCAGGGTGCGCTCAGTCAGAACCCGCGACTCAGCGAGCGGCCGCGCGCGTTGGACTTCATTTTGTTGCAGCGAAACCTGTGCCTTTGCTCTGGCAATTGCCGCTTTCGCACTTTCGACGGCAATCTGAAACGGACGCTTATCGATACTAAAGAGCAAATCACCGGCCTTAACGATTTGACCGTCCCTGAAGTGGATTTTCTCGATAAAGCCGGAAACGCGAGCTCGGACTTCCACGCGCTGCACAGCTTCAAATCGCCCGGAGAACTCATCCCATTGCGTGACGCGCTCGGCAAGAGGTTTCGAAACCGTAACGCGTGGCGCAGGAGCCTGAGCATGGGCCGCCAGAGACGATGCCAGCAGTGCGATCGCCATCGCAACAGCGGCGGATAGCTTTGGACTTTTGATCATAATCACTCGATGGATTAGGTGGTCATGTTGGGCATGCGCGCGCTGCAACAGCACGGGTTTCAGATACCGTCACGATGTTGTGGTGCAAGCCAATGCTTCTTTAGCAGCAGTCGTCCAGATGGTCGTTCTTGGGAAGTCGCTTCCGTAGCATCAAATCGACCAGGAACAGCGCGACAGCACGTCGCTGTCCGTTTGCATATCACGGCATGCATACCACGCGATGGCTCAATTCGCCAATGCCGCAGCAATGAATACGTTGTCCGTTGCACCCGTTTACGCTGCGGACGGAACCGAACACAGCCTGCGATCCATGGCTATCCGGAACTCTGTCCAACACCAGGGTGTGCAGCGCAACGTGCAACTCCAAAGGATTCCAAGATATAAGGGCGGACCGGGAGGAGATCGCCAACCCGGCGGCTCGCCAGGACAGAGCCGAAATGTCGTAATGGTCAAAGGATATCTATGATGAGTGAGGAACGGTCCGCGAAAGGCGTCCGTGTAACACATGGGCACGGACGTCTGTTCGATAGCATTCTCGACACCGTCGGAAACACCCCGTGCGTCAAGATCAACAGGCTCGCGCCGGATCATGTCTCGCTCTACGTCAAGCCCGAGTTCTTCAATCCTGCTGCGTCCGTCAAAGACCGCCTGGCTCTGAACATCATTGAGGCCGCCGAGCGAGATGGCTCGCTGAAGCCCGGCCAGACCGTGGTTGAAGCCACCAGCGGCAATACCGGCATTGGTCTCGCAATGGTCTGCGCCGCCAAAGGGTATCCGCTCGTCGTGACGATGGCGGAGTCCTTCTCGATCGAGCGACGCAAACTGATGCGTTTCCTCGGGGCGAAGGTCGTCCTGACGCCCCGCGCAGAGAAGGGGTTCGGCATGTACCGCAAGGCGGTCGAACTGTGCGAGGCGAATGGCTGGTTCCTGGCCCGGCAGTTCGAGACCGCGGCCAACGCCGACATTCACGAGACCACAACGGCCCGCGAGATCGTGGCGGACTTCGACGGTCAAAAACTGGATTACTGGGTGACCGGCTATGGAACCGGGGGCACCGTTTCAGGCGTCGCTCGCGTTCTGCGCAAAGAGCGGCCCGACACCAAGATCATCCTCAGCGAGCCGGCAAACGCGCAGCTTATCGGCAGTGGCCATGCCCAGGAACGCGGCCCGCAACATGATCCGGCCGTGAGCCATCCCGCATTCGAACCGCACCCCATTCAAGGCTGGACGCCGGACTTCATCCCGTTCGTCCTGCAGGAGGCCATCGACAACGCCTTTTATGACGAACTGATTCCAGTTGCCGGCGCCGATGGGATCACGTGGGCACAGAAGCTGGCTCAGTTCGAAGGTATCATGACGGGCGTCTCCGGTGGTTCAACGTTTGCCGTTTCCATGGGCATCGCTGAGAAAGCGGCTCCGGGCTCGACGATCCTGTGCATGTTGCCGGATACCTGCGAGCGCTATCTCTCCTCACCGCTGTTTGAGAGCGTTCCGGAAGACATGACGGACGAGGAGACCGCGCTATCGCAATCAACACCGGGATACCAGATGCCGGCGTAAACTGCGTCGTCTGGAACCAACCCCGTGAGCACGACCGGCCTGCGGCTGTCGGTCGTGCCCGTTGTCAATTGCAGCAAGCACCTGCGCTATGGCACGACATCGTCAAGGCTCAGCCGCCTCAGTCCTCGATGTCGCCGCCGGCATCGACCCAGCCCTTGAAGCCGCCGAGATTCCGCACGTGCGGATATCCCATGTCTTTCAGAGTTTGGCCGACGAGTGCGGATCGCCCGCCGGACGCACAGTAGGCAACGATCGTCTTCGCGCGATCGAAGGCCGCGTCATGCAGCGGAGAGTCCGGATCAGCGCGAAACTCGACTAAGCCACGCGGTATTGCCAGCGCGCCGGCAACCTTTCCGGACTTGGCAACTTCCTCAGCTTCACGGACATCGAGAAACAGGACATCCGGCTTGCCGACCAGCGACTTTGCCTCTTCCGGAGACATGCGCGGCACCTGCTGCTCTGCGTCTTGAAGCATCTGTTTGACTGTTTTCATGACCTTGTCGCCTTTCGGTGCTGAAGCCTGTGTTATCTGGTCGGATCTGTTTCGGCGCCTCTTCGGCCATATAGTCTTTTGCAGCGCCTTCGCGAGATGACCGGATATTCGGCCTCAGCCCCAGCCACGATCCCGCATCGACAGCCTACTTCGGATGCGCATGGTGCTTGTGCGGGCCGTCTGGCGCATGGTGGCCACCTTGGTAGCCGCGCAACATCGCGTATCTCTGACGCTGATGTTCCGTCAGCAGCGGCGCCGTTTCGAGATGTGCCGTCAAGTGAACGGCACGGAGTCTGGCCCGCAATGTTCCGGCAGTGGTCGTCAACATCGACAGTCTTTTGGCCGTCACGCTTCGGTCGGTGAACGCGCGATCCAGCGCCTGTTCTGCCGCCAAAAACTGTGCCCCGAGTTCACGCGCACTGGACTTCATTCTTGCGAAGATCGCCTCGATTTGGCGCCGCTGTTTGGCGTTCAACTGCAGTTGGTTTGCTAGCTCCAAAACATGCAGCGGCCCGGGATAACCGTTGAGCTCAGCTGCCTTCGCAAATCCCCAACCCGCGCCTGACTTTAGCGCCGCTATGTCGTCAGCCGACAGGGACTTGATGCTGCGGTGCTGTTGCCCGCTGTAGGGCGAGCGTTCCGTCTTGTCCGATGCGGAGGCCACAGCCGCCGCCGCGCCGAACAGGACGATCCCGGAACCAAGCCAAACTCTCATATCATGCGCCTTTCTTGCAGTGACGCTTCGCGCCAATCTTGCTGTCGCAGAACAACCCAGTCCGCGACCTCGCCGACCCAAACTGATGCGCGGCCCGGCAGTCCAGCGCAACGTTGCCGGAACTGGTGGTCAGTCCTATGCGGTGGGACGCCTCTCCTGATCCGGCCGGCTTGACAATATGGGATCGTAACCAACGCCCGCTCGCTATTTCTCCTGGCGATAGGCCTTGTGGCAACTACGGCAGGTTCCCCCGACATCGCGAAATGCCGCCGCGAACTCGGAACGCGTCTGGGCGCGACGCAGGCGATCTGCGGCCGTTTTGAGATCCGAAACCTTGCGCATGAAGTCCGGCCAGTTCGTCCAAATCGCACTGAGCGATTCACTTGGGTGCGGATTGCTGCCCTTCGGAAATCTGTCCGCCATGCGGTCGGTCAGGGTTGATATGGTTTCA
>JBCCOV010000122.1:0-15196 GCA_039039985.1 Pseudomonadota bacterium
ATTCGCATCCGGCGTTCGCGGCGCGAAGCCATCAGGGAACTCTTCCGCAATGAACCCAGTTGAGAGTTCGCCAGCCTTCCAGCGCGGATGCTCCATCAGAGCCGCCAGAAACGGAATGTTGTGCTGGATGCCGTCCACAATGAAGCCGTCGAGTGCCTGAGATTGCAGCTCGATCGCCGCGCTGCGCGTTGGCGCATGTGTGACCAGCTTTGCGATCATCGGATCGTAAAACATGGAAATCTCGGACCCTTCCGTCACGCCCGTATCGTTCCGAACGGTGCCAGCTGCGTCCGTGCGCTCGCTGGGGGGCTGATATCGGACCAATCGACCAATGGAGGGCAGAAAACTGCGAAATGGATCCTCGGCATAGATCCGGCTCTCGACGGACCATCCGGTCATTGTGACATCGGCCTGCGTCAATTGCAGCGGCTCGCCCGCAGCGACCCGGATCATTTGCTCGACAAGATCGATACCGGTTACCAACTCGGTCACCGGATGTTCGACCTGCAATCGGGTATTCATCTCCAGGAAGTAGAAGCTCTTGTCTTGGCCGGCGACGAACTCGACCGTGCCAGCAGAGTCATATTGAACGGCCGCAGCAAGCGCGACGGCCTCAGCACCCATCCGCGCCCGGGTCTCTTCGTCGAGGAGCGGTGACGGGGCTTCTTCAATCACCTTTTGATTGCGCCGCTGAATCGAGCACTCTCGCTCGCCCAGGTGGATTACGTTGCCATGCTTGTCCCCAAGCACCTGAATCTCGATGTGGCGGGGATTGACCACGAACTTCTCGACGAACACGCGGTCATCGCCGAAGCTCGACTTGGCCTCGGACTTGGCCAACGCGAAACCTTCCGCAACCTCCTCTGGGTTCGCGGCGATGCGCATGCCCTTGCCGCCGCCGCCCGCGGACGCCTTGATAATCACAGGATAGCCGATTTCACCCGCAATCCGGACGGCATCGCTCGGGTCATGGATTTCGCCGACGTAACCCGGAACTGTCGACACGCCCGCAGCCGCCGCTTTGCGCTTGGACTCGATCTTGTCGCCCATTGCAGCAATGGCGCCGGGATTCGGACCGATGAATACGATGCCCGCATCCGACAATGCCCGCGGAAACGCCTCGCGTTCGGACAAAAAGCCGTATCCCGGATGAACAGCTTCAGCGCCCGTCTGGCGGCAGGCATCAACGATTTTTTCGATCACGAGATAGGACTCAGCCGCCGCCGCCGGCCCGATCGCGACCGCTTCGTCTGCCATCTCGACGTGGAGCGCATCCCGATCCGCCTCGGAGTAGACAGCAACCGTCTTTAGTCCCATCCGATGGGCGGTCTTGATGATGCGGCAAGCGATCTCGCCGCGATTGGCGATCAGGATTTTCTGGAACATGGGCCCACGTTTGGCTCGAACTGCGACCTACGCACGACTGGTGATCGCGTAATTGGCGATCGCGTAGTCTTAGAGTCCGCCCTTGCAGCCGTAAACACTGCGAAGGGCGATGGTGAAAGCGTGTCGCGGGCTCGGCAAAGCAACCATCGGACCAATATGTCGGCGACTTTATGCGACAACCGATGTTGTCGCACGGCTGTCGTCGCGCACTTGCGGCTCAGGATACAAAGCGTCCAACGGCACCGAACGCCCGTCGTCCTGAACGATACGGACGTGATACCGCCGCAAACGACGCGGTTCCGGCACACCGCAGGAGTGCGCAATGATCTCGACCTCGTGGATCAGACTTTTGCAGTAATTCGCGACACGAACGGACTTTTCCTTCGGATCGAGACCGGCCTGCAGGCGGCGGTTATGCGTCGTGATGCCTGTTGGGCAGGTATTCTTGTTGCACTTGAGCGCTTGAATGCAGCCCAGCGAAAACATGAACCCGCGCGCCGATGTGACAAAGTCTGCGCCCGCACATAGCGCCCAGGCCACGCCGGAGGGTGTAATCAGTTTGCCGGACGCGATCACGCGAATGCGGTCCTTAAGCCCGTGCCGTCGCAGAACGTCCGACACCATCGGCAAGGCTTCGCGTAACGTCAGTCCGACGCTGTCCATCAACGGCATGGGGGCTGCGCCGGTGCCGCCGTCGCCACCATCGACCGTCACAAAGTCTGGCGCACTCTCGATGCCTCGCTGATGAACGGCCTCGCAGAGCTTGTCCAGCCAACCGTACGCACCGACAACGGTCTTAAAGCCCACCGGCTTGCCGGTCGTCCGGCGAACCCGGTCGACCATGTCCAAGAGCTCTTCGACGGAATCGATCTCGGGATGCCGGTTGGGAGATATGGAATCCGCACCCCTCTTGATGCCGCGGATCTTCGCGATCTCTTTCGTCACCTTCTCTCCGGGCAGAATGCCGCCTTTGCCCGGCTTCGCACCCTGGCTGAGCTTGATCTCGAACATTCTGACGGCGTCGTTGGCTGCAACCGCGCGCAACTTGTCGTCACTCAGCTGACCGTCATCGGTTCTGACGCCATACTTCGCGGTACCGATTTGAAAGACAATGTCCGCACCGCCTTCCAGATGGTACGGAGACAAGCCACCCTCGCCAGTGTTGAGCCAACATCCGGCCATGCGCGCACCCTTCGATAGCGCCCGGACGGCAGGTTTCGAGATTGCGCCGTAACTCATGCCGGAGATGTTGAACAGAGACTTGGCGAGATACGGCGTCTCGCAATACGGGCCGATCTCCAACGGCTGCGTTGCAGCCGCATCGCTTTCCAGTGTCGGAAACGGGCAATTCACGAAGATGGGCGTGCCAGGTATGAAGAGTTGACGGGTCGACCCGAACGCAATCGTGTTGTCGGCACCGTCCGATGCACGATAGGCCCAGTCCCGCTCGGCCCGGTTGAACGGCATTTCTTCGCGGTCCATCGCGAAAAAGTACTGCCGGAAAAACTCGCCAAGCGTTGAGAACAGCGCGCGAAACCTTCCAACGACAGGATAGTTGCGCCGCACCGCGTCCCGGGTCTGCGATATGTCGGCAACGAACATGAGCGCAACAACAAGCACGCTCAGTCCAACGGCGACGATGAACAGCGTAGAGAGAATTTGAAGCCCTTGCGCGACCCAGTCCGGAACCATGTGCATGCGCGCCTCCCGTTGCCCGACTTTAGCGTTTCGGCAACGCGTAAGCGAACCATTACGTCACGGGCGACTCAAGTGTGTGCGACACTTGAGCTGCAACGGCTCATGGAACAGTGATCATCGCGTGATCACGCAGCAATGCCGGCTTGTCGAAGTAGCGGCAGAACGCTCGCGTGAAGTTCGTCGCAAGTCTCATGCAGGACGGCAAGCAGCGCACGCTCGGTACTGTCTGTTTCAGCGTTGCGCTGCAAGCGTTCGATCAACCAGCCGGCTTCGCACTCCGAGATCGCCTCATTGGTGATAATCTCGATGCGCTGGCGCTCCAGCCGTGCAATTGCGTTTTCTTCGCGTGACTGCGAACGATACGCCGAGAGCACGCCGCTCAGACCACGCGACACGACATTGCGTATCAGTTCCGTCGGCTCAAGTTCACCCCGGCTGGCCAACCAGCTTGCCTGCCGCAGCGCCTCTTCGCGGCTTGGCACGGCATAGCCCGACGTGACCATCAGACTGTTCGCAATCGCCTTCGCGAAGAGATCGATCCATTCCGGACACGCCGCGATATGTGAAACGGCATCGTTGATTTCAAACAGAAGCTCGGCTTCCGCTTGCGTGATGCCAATGTTGCCGTCACCGCCAAACGCGTAGATTGCGCGACGAACCAGGCGGACATCGCTTAACGTGATCCGGCCGGGTTGCACCTGCGAACCGTCGCGCAGCGGACCAACGCCGTGAATGACGGCATCCTTCACCTGCTCGAGAACGAACGTCACCAACCGCGTTGGCGACCAACGCGCCTTTTCGAGGATCGTGATCAGCAGCTCAAGTTCCGTCCGCGTCCGCAAGCGCCCGCTACGCGTGACAGCGTCAATCACCCAGTCCGCATTGGCGGTTGTTATATATCCTGCCGGCTCTGCATCCTGGACCACATAGTCGGACACGGCTTCAACAAAGAACTCCGCCCAGCTGCGATCTTGAACACGGCACGCGTCGTTGATCTCGAACAGACCTGTCGCTTCGACCGCTGAAATCTCTCCGTCGGCATAAAACAGGGCGCGCAGACGTGCGACATCTGAATCGCGGATACACCCGCGCAAGCAGATCTCGTCAAAAGCAATCGACTGCAAGACACCCATCGTTCGACCTCGCTCAGCAACGCGTGTGCGGCATCAAACTGGGGCGACGGTTACGAACGCCTTAAGCTCTCCACATCAAACCCACCCACCGTGACTACATTGCTATAGTCGAAACGAGCAAAACGCATGCGATCCGACCACGGCGGAGCCATGCGACCGCAACAACCTATGCGCGAGCATCTCAATAATTGTTGGAAGATCTTGATGCGAAAAGGCAAAGTATCGCCGTGCAATTGTCGACCACCAAATGCGCCCAACGGCCGGCGATTGCTGCGATCCGCGGCGCATTTGTCCAATCGCGCTCTAACAACCAAAAGGGCTTGAATGAACACTCAGGAAGTGCAAACTGACAGTTGCCGGTTCGCGTCACGCGGACGCGGGCCCTCATGATACTGGACTGGTTTGATTTGCCTGAGCGGCGGCGACCTTTTCCGAGGTCTTGAGATTCCTGGGGTCGAGCGCGCGACCCACGACTGGCTTACGTTCGCGCATCGGTAGAGGCTTTTCCATGGACGACCGCATGACGGGTGTCGTCAAGTTCTTCAACAGCACGAAGGGCTACGGCTTCATTAAGCCCGACAACGGCGGCAAGGACATTTTTGTCCATATCTCAGCGCTGGAGCGCGCTGGCATTTCGGCAGTCAATGAGGGTGACAAGCTTTCGTTCATCCTTGAGGAAGACCGTCGTGGGCGCGGGCAAAAAGCCGGTCAGATCGAATTCATCTGAAACGGGCCTGACGTGTGGGCCGCTTTGGCCCAGCAATCCGCACCCGAGCCCTTGAGTTCGATCGTCTCGAATGGGGATGAAGACGCGCGGTCATCCCAAACGTATGCGGGCTCACAACTTACAGGCACAGTAAGACGCACGCTCAGACCGAGCGCGCGTTTCAACAAGGCTGGCAATTCCGTTCGGACTGAAGCTTGCTCTCACAACACCAACCACCGGCGCCGATCGGCGCCGGCACAGTGTTTGTTTGTCACCGCATTCGTTTGGCGTTGCGTTCGCCCTTTGTCGCGCTTGAAGCGGTGTCGCGCTTGAAGCGGTTAAGCCGCCGTGGCGCCGGACCAAAACGGATAGTCCGTATAGCCAGTTTCACCAGGGCTGTAGAACGTTTCGCGGTTCGGGGTCGCCAGTGGCGCACCAACGCTGATGCGCAAGGGAAGGTCCGGGTTCGCGATAAACGACTGCCCGAAGGCCACCGCGTCAGCCCCATCTTTCGCGATCAGGGCTTGCGCCGATGCCGCATCGTAGCCGCCGCACGCAATGATGTTGCCACGGAACCGGGCGCGGGCAAACGTGACGAAGTCGGATGCACTCTGGTTCGCAAACGGCCGCATGACGTGAAGATACGCCAATCCACGGCTGTTGAGCTCACCGATGTAGTGGTCGTACAGCGCAGCCGTATCGCCTTCTTCGATATCGTTGAACGCGTGCGCCGGGCTGATCCGCATACCAACCCGGTCCGACGGAACCTTCGCAAGGATGGCGTCAAGAACCTCCAGCGGTGCTCTGACGCGGTTGGGAATGTCTCCGCCATACTGGTCCGTTCTCTGGTTGGTGTTTTCCGCCAAGAACTGATGCAGAAGATAGCCGTTCGCCGAGTGCAACTCTATGCCATCAAATCCAACATCGATCGCATTGACGGCTGCCCGGGCGAATTCGTCAGCTAGCCGCGGGATTTCAGCCGTTTCAAGCGCACGCGGCACATCGTGTGGCTGCATCCCGGCGGCGTCCGTGTACATTTCGCCCGCGGCCTGAATGGCGCTTGGCGCGACGGTATCGACTGTCTGCTCACGGTTTGCAGCGCTTGCGATCCGCCCGACATGCCAGAGTTGGACGGCAATCTTGCCCCCGACCGCATGGACCGCATCAACGATACGGCGCCACCCTTCAAGCTGACTGGGCGAGAAGACACCCGGCGTTCGTGGATACCCCTTACCTTCCACGGAGATCTGCGTTGCTTCGGTTATGAGAAGCCCCGCCTGCGCACGCTGGGCGTAGTAGACCGCAGCGAAGTCCGCAGGAACGCCGCCCGCATCTGCGCGAGAGCGGGTCAAAGGCGCAAGAACGATCCGGTTCTTCAGTTCGATCGCGCCGAGCCGGGTCGGAGAAAAGAGTGTCTGATTGCTCATGAGATTTCGCCTCGGAGTGTGGGCAATGTTCGGTTTCGCCTGCGGACGTAGGGTCGCATTCCATGAATAACCAGGGTGTGTGAGAGGACGGATTGTCAACGCAGTTATTCACCGTCGGCTGATTGACATTTTGATCGCAGCAACGGGTTTCGTCGTTGTTCATTTTTTGATCAATCAGCACCACGAAAATACATTGACTTTCGGAGCGACCACCCGTTTTAGTCGCCGCGGATATTCCTGGAGGTTCCAATGACGGACGATAGCCGGCACCGGGAGGTTCGCTGAGTTCGTCGCGTGAGCGCGACATCATCGCGCCCTCCCTATTGACGCGTGACCGCCGATGGCGGTGCGCTCGGTTCTCCATCAGCACTGCAATATGCGACCAAACCGCTCTAACGCGCGTGCATCCTTGCGCGATGTGTTGTGCAGCGGCGCGATGTGTCGTGCGCACAGCTGCCAATAAACGCAAATCTGTTTCGCATAACGCGTTTCGGATAAGAATACTGTATTGGAATATGTCATGAGACGAGACCTGAGAAACATCGGCATTATGGCTCACGTCGATGCCGGCAAAACAACGCTGACCGAACGCATTCTCTTCAATACGGGCCGGATCCACAAAGTCGGCAACGTCCACGACGGCAATGCGGAGATGGACTGGCGCGCGCTCGAAAAGAAGCACGGCATTACCATCTCTGCGGCCGCCACGTCGTGTACATGGAGAGATACGGCGATCACGATTATCGACACACCGGGACACGTCGATTTCACACTTGAGGTCGAACGGTCGCTGCGCGTGCTCGACGGCGCGGTTGCCGTGTTCTCCGCGGCCGATGGCGTAGAGCCTCAGTCCGAGACGGTTTGGCGCCAGGCCGATCGCTTTGGTGTGCCGCGCATCGCGTTCATCAACAAGATGGACCATGTCGGCGCCGACATCGAAATGTGCGTTCGCGCAATGGCCGACCGCCTCGACGCCTCGCCGGTCCTGCTTCAGCTTCCCATCGGGAGCGGCAGGGCCTTTCACGGCGTTGTCGACCTGATCGATCGCCAGGCGTTGGCTTGGGATGGCGCGTCGGAGGAACCGTTCGTGGTCGAGCTTCCGGACGCCATGCAAAGCGCCGTCGATCTCTATCGCAGACGGCTGCTCGAAGCGGTTGTGGAATTGGATGAGAGCGCATTTGAGACATATCTGGAGGATGAAGATGGACTATCGAATGCTGAAATTCGCGCACTGATCCGCACGGGGACACTCTCAGGCACGATCACACCTGTCCTGTTCGGCTCAGCGTTCCGCAACATCGGTGTCCAGCCACTGTTGGACGCGATCGTTGCGTACGCGCCCGCTCCAACCGATCGCGATGCGGTCGTTGGGACGGTACCCGACAGCGGCGAAACCGTGTTGCGGGCCCCTTCGGACGACGCGCCTGTCGCGGCGCTTGTTTCGAAGGTGCAGGTGAACCGATTTGGCGCCCTTGCAACCGTTCGGGTTTTCTCGGGCCGGTTGGAGCGCGGCATGGTTCTTACCAACGCTGCAACCGGGCGAACCGAACGGATTGGTCGGCTGCTTCAGATGCATGCGAACCAGATCACGGAAATCGACGCTGCTGGCGCCGGCGACGTGGTCGGTATCGTTGGCCTGAAGTCCGCTGGTGCTGGTGATACGCTGAGTGATCCGGCTCAGCCGATTGTTCTCGACGGTTTCGACGTCCCCGAGCCGGTCATCGAAGCCGTGATCGAACCGTCTGCAGCGGCGGATCATGACCGCTTATCCCAGGCCCTGGCCGTGATCGCGCGCGAGGACCCGTCTCTACGCGTGAGTTCAGATCCCGAAACAGGGCAGACACTGTTGCGCGGCCTGGGCGAACTGCACCTGACGATCTGTCTCGAAGTTCTGAAGGAGGAGTACAATGTCGATGCAAAACTCGGTGCACCGCAAATCGCGTTCCGCGAAGCGCTGACCCGCCGTGTCACTGTTGATCACACGCACCGCAAACAAAACGGTGGTGTTGGTCAAATGGCACGCGTGTGCTTGACGTTCGAGCCGACAGACGCTGCCGAAAGCGGCCTTGTCTTCGAAAGTCAGATCACAGGCGGCGCAATTCCGGGCCATTTTGTTCCGGCCGTCGAAGCCGGATTGCGTGCAGCCATGCAAAGCGGTGTCTTAGCTGGATACCCGATGCACGGCCTTCGGGCGATCCTCACGGACGGCGCATTCCATGAGAACGACTCATCGGCAATGGCGTTCGAGATTGCTGCGCGAGACGCGTTTAAGACCGGAGCAACACAAGGTGCGCCTGTACTGCTTGAGCCGATCATGACGGTCATCGTGACCACGCCTGAGACGCATCTCGGCGCGATCCTGGGCGACTTGCAAAGCCGCCGTGGCAAGCTCAGTGCGTCCGACGCCAAACGCGGTGGCTATGAGGTTGTTGCTCAAGTTCCGCTGGCCAACATGTTCAGTTACGTGAACAAGTTGCGATCCCTATCCCAGGGGCGCGCGAGCTTCTCGATGACGCTGGACACGTACCGACCAGTCCCGGCAGCCGTCCAGGCAAAACTGGTGGATCAAGCCGGATAAGACATGCAGCGAGAGGGCGGCGCACTGCCGCCCTCTTTCACGAAAACCGCACGGGGTCCGGTGGCGGCGCATCGCCCAGAAGCATGGATCGCACGTCCATCAGCGCAAACCCCAACAGATTCTGCCCACGCCACTTGAGTGGGTCCTGAGCGTCAGCGGCTGTCCGGCTCAAACCGATACCCCAGATGCGATCGGTCGGCGCCGCCTCAACCAGAACGGCATCGCCTGTGCCCACCATGTAGGCGGAAAAATCGGCGTCTTGCGAAAACTTGGCGTAGTTGCCCGCCAAGACGATCGGGTAACGCCATTGCTTCCATCGCTTGTCGTCGAAGTCGCGAACCTGGCGACCGATGTGCTTACACTCAAGGGGATGTTGCGCAGCCAGAATGCGCATTTCCGCGTCCCGGTCACCAAAGGCGCGCGCCTTTGACGCCATCATCCATTGCTCCGCCCAGTAGTAGGTTTGCCCGTCAAGCTCGAACAGACAAGGGTAGAACTGACTGAACACGACATCCGACAGCACATCCTCTGGACGGTGTTTGTGACCGTAGAACAGGCGGTAGTGAAAACGCCTCCCATCACGCACGCACGCGCGAAGGTCTTCGACATTCCGCGGCAAATCCATAACTCGCTCGCTTCCAATGGCGTGCCGGACAAAGCAGGTTCCGGCACATCGCAATCACTGGGCAATTCAGGCCCTTTGTGTCTGTCGCGCATTGGTCATGGATTGTTTCCGTAGAGAGCGGCAATCAGCAACCTGCCGTCTTGGCGGCCGCAGCGAAATCGGGGTGCCAGCGCGAGAGTGGTGGACGGTTCTCGACGATATCTTCTGCACCCCACAGTATCCGGCGACGGTCCATGTCCGGGCTCACCTCATCATCCGGACACACAATATAGAAGTCGCCCCGCGCCAAGGCGGCGAGCAGAACGTCAACGACCTGGTCCGGTCGCCACGCACCGGGCTTGTGCTCGGCCGTTCCGGTCGTCGTCCAGCCTGGAACAAGAAGATGAGCCGAAACACGTGCCCCACCAGTCGTATCCGCGTGAGACCGCAGCTCATGCTCGAGCGCCTCCGTGTACGTCTTCAGCGCGGACTTGGCCATGTTGTAGATCGGATGGCCAGGTGGGTTCGTGATGCCCTGCTTCGATCCAACGTTGATGATCATCGCCTGGGCACCAGGGGCCTGCATGGTCGGCAAGAACGCGCGTACACCTGCCACTGGCCCCCACACGTTGACGTCGAATGCGGTACGCCACTCGGAAAGATCCGCGTCGTGGCCGCGCCCCATACGCGTCACCGCATTGTTGACCAGCATATCGACCCGGCCGAAACGCTTGATCACAGCGTCGCGCAGCTGCGCGATTTGCTCCGGCGCGGCCACGTCGGTCGGGTGTGACATCACGGAGTCGTCCCCGCCAGTAGACACAGATCGCACGTCGGCAAGCGCCGCATCGAGATCGTCGCCAGGCAAGTCGGCAAGACAGACGGACATGCCGTCACTTGCCAAGCGCTGACAAAGCGCACGCCCGATCCCAAGGGCTGCGCCGGTCACCACGGCCACATGGCCTTTTGAAACAATCGCCGGAACCGTCGTATCGCTCATCGCTCTTCCCTCTGCGTTTCCCATCGATCTGTGCCCGCGGCTATTTCTGCTGAGGGCCAATCATCCCGACCATAGTCTTCCAACAGCTTTCGCGATGAGAAAACTCACGACTCTCTGAACAACTGCCACCGGCCGCTTGGCAGTCTCACACCTGCTGCGTTAACGACAAGCCGGTCTGCCTCGTGTAAGACCTGTCGGCGTTGTGGTGTGTGTTGGATTGTGCGTATGCGTGCGTTGTTGGTCTTGGGATACGCCTGTGGATGCGCCTGTGTCGTCGCGCTCGTCTCTGCGGGGGCGTGGCTCGTGCCCGTGTCCGCTGCGTCTGATCCGCTTCAGGAGTTGCAGCAACGCCTGATCCGGCTCCAAAAATCCGGTGACCACAACAATGCATTGCGTGTGGGCATCCAGATCGTGGAAGTCGTGAGGGCGCGTTATGGCGAAGCGCACCCGATCTACGCTGAAGCTCTGAACAATCTTGCGCTTGTCCAGGATGTTGCCGGCCTCCACGAGAAAGCGGAGGCAACCTATCGCGATGCGATCCGCATCTTGACGACCGCACTCGGGCGACGCCATCCCCAGGTTGCTGTTGTGACGAACAACCTGGCCGCCGCGGTGCTGTTGCAATGTAAGCTGGAATTGGCCCGCAGGCTTTATCTGAGATCAGCCAATATCCTGACGCGCGCCTATGGCGTGACCCATCGCGACGCGCGCATGGCCGTCAACAACTTCAAGCGAGTCAGCCGGGCCCTGGGCCTGCACGACCCCGCCGCAATCAAAAAGCGGGATCTCAAAACAACGGGCTGGCAGCTTCGTGTACCGAAAGCAAGCAACGACGAAGTCACCATCCCGCCGCGCTGCACGACATGACATTCGTCTGGTTTGAACACTGCCGCTTCAGCTGAAATCGCCTGGCGACGGCTGTCGGCCCCATGCTGGCCCCTAAAGCGGTATGTTGTCGTGCTTTTTCCAGGGGTTCTCGACTGTCTTATCGCGCAACATGTTCAAGGCCCGACAGATCCGCACCCGCGTGTTTCGTGGCAGGATAACATCGTCGATGTATCCCCGCTCGGCGGCAACAAACGGATTGGCGAAGCGCTCCTGATAGTCGTCGATCCGTTGTTGAATCTTCTCCGGGTCGTCCAGCTCGGACCGGTAGAGGATCTCGGCAGCACCCTTCGGCCCCATCACCGCAATCTCAGCCGACGGCCAGGCATAGTTGACGTCACCCCGGATATGCTTCGAACTCATAACGTCATAAGCGCCGCCATAGGCCTTCCGCGTAATCACAGTGACCTTCGGCACGGTCGCCTCGGAGTAGGCGAACAGCAGTTTTGCGCCGTGTTTGATCAGGCCGCCGTACTCTTGCGCCGTGCCTGGCAAAAAGCCCGGCACGTCAACGAATGTCAGGATCGGAATGTCGAAACAGTCGCAGAAGCGAACAAACCGTGCCGCTTTACGCGACGCATCGGCATCCAAGACGCCGGCGAGAACCAGCGGCTGATTTGCGACAACGCCAACCGTGCGGCCCTCCATCCGCGCAAAGCCGATCACAATGTTCTTGGCAAACGCTTCCTGGATCTCGAAAAAGTCGCCTTCATCCGCGACCTTGGCGATCAATTCCTTGATATCATAGGGCTTATTCGGATTATCCGGTATCAGGGTATCCAGCGAATGCTCGACCCTGTCCGCAGAGTCCTGGGTTGGCATCTCAGGCACGCCTGAGAGATTGCTAGAGGGCAGAAAATCCATCAGCCGGCGCATCTGCAACAGCGCTTCGACGTCGTGCTCATAGGCACGATCCGCAATTGACGACTTGGTCGTGTGAACCGAAGCGCCGCCAAGTTCCTCGGCCGTCACGGTCTCGTTCGTGACCGTTTTCACAACATCAGGGCCTGTGACGAACATGTAGCTCGTGTCACGCACCATGAAGATGAAGTCCGTCATCGCCGGCGAATAGACGTCACCGCCCGCGCACGGCCCCATGATCACTGAGATCTGAGGAATGACACCCGATGCCAGGACATTCCGCAAAAAAACTTCGCCATAACCGCCAAGCGCCGCGACCCCTTCCTGAATCCGTGCGCCGCCTGCATCAAACAGGCCGATAATCGGCGCCCGATTCCTCAGCGCCAAATCCTGGATCTTTGTGATCTTGAGCGCATGGGTTTCTGAAAGCGAGCCGCCGAATACGGTAAAATCCTTTGCAAACAGATAGACCACGCGACCGTTGATCGTACCCCACCCGGTTACGACGCCGTCGCCGGGAAACTTTTGATTGCCCATTTCGAAGTCGGTGCAACGGTGCTCGACGAAGCGGTCAAACTCTTCAAACGAACCCGCGTCCAGCAACAGGCTGATCCGCTCCCGTGCGGTGAGTTTTCCGCGCGCATGCTGCGACGCGATCCGCTTCTCGCCGCCACCGAGCGACGCATGCTCCCGCCGCCGTTCAAGTTCGTTGACGATGTCCTTCATCGCGAGATCCGTTTTCTCCAACACTGTCTGCTCCGCGTGGGTAGCACGCCAGACCAAAACGGCAAACGCGACCTAAGCCCATGCTGAACCGGCCGAGCCGATCCCAAAACTGCACCTTGCAGATTAAGGCGCGTCGCAGGCGCGGCCTGGGGTGCCAGACGGCTAACCCGCGCTTGTTACTTATCGCTCACGGCTATTGTTTATCGCTCACGGGCTGTTCCGGCCTACGGCCAGGCCCTGCGCGGGCGCGGCGCAACGCGCCGGGCCGCGTTCGCGGCCTGGGGTGCCTGACGGTTGGGGGCCGCTCTGGTTGTTTATCGCTCACGGCTGTTTCAGCCTGTGGTCACCCTCTCAGGATAGCCAGCGCTCGAGCCGCGAGCCTGCGAGCGTGCGAACAGCGCAATCTAAAGACTCCCGTTCCCACCCGACATGGTTCCCGGACACCATGAAAAGATCTACGCTCTCCGCAATCTGAAGGAGGAGATGTCGTGGCAAAGCAAACCGTTGGTATGGTCGGCCTTGGCCTCATGGGCCAGGGCTTCGTCAAACGCCTTGTATCCTCAGGGTTCCCGACGCTGGGATATGACATTGCACCGGAGAAGGTCGCGCAGGCGGAAGCAATCGGCGTTCAGGCGGCGACGTCACCGGCCGATATGGCGCAAAAAGCGGACGTCATCCTGGTCTGCGTAATGACCAGCCAGCAGGTCGCCGAGGTTATCGACGGTCCGAACGGCATTACGGCGGCATCCGCACCACGCACCCAGGTGATCGTGGATCATTCGACGACGGAGATATCCGTGACCCGGCAGCTCGCCCAACGCCTTGCCGGGCCTGAAACGCCAGCATTTGTTGACGCGCCGGTCTCGGGTGGCCCGCCGGCCGCAGAAGCCGGCACGCTGGCGATTATGGCCGGGGGCGAAGTCGCAGCCGTCGACGCTGCCCGCCCCGTGTTGGACAGTCTTGGAACGTTGACGCATATGGGTGCGGCCGGCACCGGGCAGGCGACCAAACTGGTCAATCAGATCCTGGTTCTCAACAATTTCGTTGTTATGGCGGAAGCGCTGCGTATGGCGGAGGCATTCGGCGTGGAGGCCGAAAAGATCCCTGACGCTCTGGCGAGCGGTTACGCTGGCTCAAACCTCTTGCCGTCGGTGTTCGAGCGCATGGTTCCGCGGGATTGGACGCCCACCGGATATGCCCGGCAGGTGCTCAAGGACCTCGAAATGATCGAAGCCGCCGCCAAGGATCGCAAGTTGGCCATGCCGGTGACGGGGCAGTCACTCATGCTATATCGCATGCTGGTCGGTATGGGCCGCGGCGAACGCGACTGTACCGCGGTTTTCGATCTCCTGCCCGAGGGGAACAAGGATGCACCGGCATGACATTGCCGCTTGAAGGTCTTCTCGTGGTTGCGATTGATCAGGCGGTCGCGGCACCGATGTGTGCCCGCCGGCTGGCCGATGCCGGCGCTCGCGTCATCAAACTGGAACGCCCGGAAGGTGACTTCGCACGCGGCTATGACGACGTCGCGCGCGGCCAATCAAGCTATTTTGTATGGCTGAATCGCGGGAAAGAGTCCGTCGTCGTCGACTTGCGTCAGGCGGACGACCGTGCGCTGTTTCTGGCGCTGATCGATCGGGCTGACGTGTTCATCCAGAACCTTAAGCCCGGCGCGCTGAACCGCTTGGACCTTGGCGTACCAAAACTGCGCGACAGAAATCCAGCACTGATCACATGCGCGATCAGCGGCTATGGCAAGACCGGCCCTTATGTGAACCGAAAGGCATACGACCTTTTGATCCAAGCCGAAGCCGGCCTCGCGAGCGTAACCGGCGGCCCCGAAGCCCCTTCACGTGTCGGCGTGTCGGCTGTCGACATCGCGACCGGCATGTATGCCTACGAAGCCGTGCTGGAAGCCCTGATCCTGCGATCCCGAACCGGGACCGGGTTGGCGATCGACGTCTCGATGTTCGATTGCATGGCGGAGTGGATGGCCGTACCGCTGATCCACGGCCACTACGCGACACCGCCGCAGCGGATGGGGCTACGCCACCCTTCTGTCGCTCCATATGGCGTCTTCACCTGTAGCGACGGCGCACAAGTGCTGATCGCCATTCAAAACGATCGAGAATGGGCCCGGTTTTGTCGTACCGTGCTGGACGCCCCTGCACGCGCAACAGATCCGGGGTTCG
>JBCCOV010000123.1:0-15155 GCA_039039985.1 Pseudomonadota bacterium
AAGTACTGGACGGTGACGACGGAGCGCACCAGCCTTACGGACATTGGGCAAGGCATCATGCCGAAGCCCTTACAGCGGCCACACCCGCCGATCGTGGTGACAGCGGTCGCTCCGTTCTCCAAAGGTGTAACTGAGGCCGCGGCGCGGGGTTGGGATCCGATCAGCGCAAACTTCCTGATGCCGCAGTGGGTCGCGTCGCACTGGCCAAAGTACGCCGAAGGGTGTGAGCGGGTCGGGCGACCGGTTCTGACAGATAACTGGCGCGTGGCCCGATCCGTTTTTGTTGCCGAGGATCTGAACACCGCGCGGGACTATGCGCTGGGGCCGGACAGCCCGTATCGGTTCTACTACAATCAGATACTCACCAAGATGCGGAAGCACAATCGTCTTGGTCTGTTCAAAACCCACAAGGATCAACCTGACGATGAAGTGACGCTCGACGGCGTTCTCGAGGCGCTCATCACCTGGGGTACACCGGACAAAGTAACGGACGATCTTCTCGCCTTCCGTGAAACGGTTGGCGACTTCGGGACGTTGCTCTATGCCGGTAAGGATTGGGCCGATCCCGACCTTGGCCGCCGTTCGATGGTGCTATTGGCGGAAAAAGTGAAGCCGGCCGTTAATGCGGCAATTGGGACCTCAAAGCGGGTCGCATAAGCGAGCGCGTCGCTTGCGCAGGGACGTGGTGCAGGGATGTGGCAATGCGCGACCGTGTTCCATAACACGATCGCGCTCAGTTTCAGACGACTATCCGAACGTCAACGAGTCCGAACCGCGTCTCAGACACGACTGGTAACGCCGGCGGCATTGTCTCATCTGCCGGATCATTGCGCGTCCACACGCACTGACGCCTCCGCCGGCTGCGCGGCACGCTTCACGTGCTCGTCGCGCCCGGTTGCGACACGCAGCAAGGCGGAAACGACATAGTCTGGATCGATTTGCAATTGCCGCAAGTTGCGATGTGCGACTTGGAGAATAACTGGCGTGTGACGTGCGCGATGACGGCGTGTGCGACAGCGAAGCGCGATAGCCATCAGCCGCGGCGACGTCGGGACGTGCTGGCGTTGCCGATTGCGCCATGCTGGCAGAATGGGCGGCGATGCCAGCCAAAACGAAAATGGCAGAGAATCCGAAAATTGAATTTTGCATAGTCCTATATCCTCTTTACTGACGCCAGTACGGGCGTCGGCTATGTCAAATCAACGGATCTGAATGGGCTCCGTAAGTTGCTTCAAACAAAGTCTGTGTTCCCGCTCGCAGCGGCTCCTGCTGCGTATCCTCATGCGTGCACAGCCACTGACGCTGCCGCCATCATCAAGACATCGCTGCTCGGCCCGTTTCGCTCTGAAGCGACACGTCGCGAGGCGAAATCGGCATTGCCTGGACTGGCGGGTCGAAGCTGCCAGTTGCCGTGTGCGAACTTGGCTCTGCTTGTCGTGCACTCTGATTGATGGAGATGCGGGAGATTGCGTGGTTGCCTCTGCCGTGAGCTTTGCCGCATCGACTTGCCGTGTCGCGCTTGCCGAATGGGCGGCCATGCCGGCCAGAGTTAACGTTGCACACAGTCCAACAATCAACGTTCGCATCCACAAACGTTCTTTTCTGAAAATGTCTGCGCCCGTGATCAAAGCGTGCTGGAGCCGTTTCGCGGTCGCTGCCCGCCTGAAGCCGTAACGCAATCTCAAAACCTGCCGAGCACTGCATGCGACGTGCGTAAAACAGTTGTCACACATCTCGGCACCGAGGGTTCGCTGCTTGCCGGCGCAACGGTCCGGCCAGCGCTGTCTCTCGGTTGTCCAGTAGGTCGCGACCGAGCGCGGAAGTGTTCCCAGCGGCGCAGCAACACGCAACGACTCAACAGGCTGCCTCGGCGCGCCGACGATCAGCCATGGAATGCGAAGATGCAGTCGCGACGAGATGTGGCGCTGGGGTTGCCGATGTCACGGGTGCGCCCTACGCTTTATCGAGGAGGACCTGACATGACCAAGCCTGCGACATTTCTCGATTCTGTTTATGATCTCGACGGCACCGACAAAACTCAGGATCTCTACAAGGCGTGGGCTGCCACCTACGACGACGAGTTACGCGCCAACGGTTATGCATCGCCGGAACGGGTTGCGAAGGCGATGGCGGACTGTGTGTCAGACCTGTCAGAACCGTTGCTCGATCTGGGATGTGGAACGGGCCTCTCCGGTGCTGCATTTCGCGACGCCGGATTTACAAACGTCGACGGCACAGACTTCTCCGCGGAGATGCTGGAGGTCGCCAAGGCGAAGACCATTTATCGGGCGATCGTCGACAGCGATCCCGCAACGCCAATTCCAGACGGCCGTGGCGATTATCGGCATTTTGCAGCAGTCGGTGTCTTCAGTCCGGGCCACGCGCCTGCTGAGATGATTTCCACTGTGGCCGAGCGGATGCCGAACGGCGGGTGTTTCGGCTTCACCCTGAACGATCATGCGCTTGAAGACGATCGCTACGAGAAGGGGATCCGTGCGCTGGAGGAAGCTGGAACAATCGAAATCGCGTTCAAGGACTATGGCGCCCATCTCCCGCGTATCGATCTGAGGTCCATGGTCTATGTTCTGAGGAAGCAGAAGGTGTGACGACTTAGCGAAACGGAGACTTGAACGACTCGTTGTTGATGAACTCGTCGTCCCTGAGTGAGGCGAGAAATGCGAGGAGGTCGCGGCGCTCTCGTAGCGAGAGTGTAAATCTGCGGACGAGAGGCGATGTCAGTGGTGACCGCTTCCCCGCCGCAGCAGAGCGCCCGCCGGCCGCATAGTGATCAATCACCTGATTCAATGTCGCAATCGAGCCGTCGTGCATGTACGGTGCCGTCAACGTTACGTTCCGCAACGACGGCGTTTTGAAGCGCCCCATGTCAGACTGTCGGCCCGTGGCATCGATCAGGCCGCGCCGGCCCGGTGGCAGTCCGCCCCTGCCATCTACATTGTAGAGCCCGGTGTTGTGGTAGGTTGCGTTCGGGATGGCATCCGTCAGATGCAGTCCGGCGTGGCATTGGCCACACCCGAGGCGGGCGCCGAAAAAGAGATCTTTGCCGCGTATCGCTGAAGGTGACAAAGCCGACGCATCGCCGGCAAAACGAAAGCGATCAAACGGCGCATTCGCGGACACCAGCGTACGTTGAAACGCGGCAAGTGCCTTGGCAATGAGACCAAAATCGATTGCTCCGTTCGAGTCCGGAAAGGCCTGGCGAAAGAGATCCGCATAGATCGGGTTGAACGCGAGATGCTGGAGAATCCGGGTTTCGTAACCGCGCGCGCCCATTTCGATCGGTTGTGCGCCGAACAACGGGCGCAACGCCTGCATTTCAAGGGAGTGAACCGTCGGGTCGCCCATCGTCAACACGGACTGGTATGCCGTGTTGGCCAGCTGCGGCGTATTGAGCGTGTGGCGTTCGCCCGTCGCACCGACAGCGACGCGACGCCCATCCGTGAGTGCGCGGTCCAGCTTATGGCACGTGGCACACGCCATGTAACCCGGGCCCGAGAGGCGGATGTCATAAAACAACCGACGGCCCAACAGTACTTTGGCGTCGCTCATCGGGTTGGTTTCAGGCACGTTGGGCGGCGCGATCCACGGTGGCAACTGCCACGCATACTCGCTGCCACGCGACGGCTGACTGGGGCTGAACAGCGCAACCGCAGCCACCGCGGTTAGAAGCGTTGTGATAACTCTCATGGCACACAACCTCAGACACGCCGTTTGCAACGCCAGACACAGTCTTTGCGCTGCGATCATACTAGCCCAAAGCCTTCGGAGGTACAGGTCGAACAGATCGCGTCTCGCTTGCATGAGTGTCTGTCCGCGGCATATCTACCGGCTGAGTTTCAGCTTGTTGCGCAATTGGGTGTGCCAAGTCTAACGCAGAGCATTACGATCCGTTGCATGTCGCGGCTGGATTGACGGCGCTCACACCTATCTGCTCAGATACGCCGCGTAGGCGTGACAGGTGGGTGCGATGTGGCAATTTCAGATTGTTCTGGTGGCGCTGTGCGCCGTCGTCGGATCGGCAACGGTGAGTGGTGCTCAAGTTGTTGTCGGAACGGCGCGAGTCATTGACGGCGATACATTGGAGATTAATGAGCGCCGGGTTCGGTTGCTGGGTATCGACGCGCCCGAAGCTGCGCAGGAACTAACGCTGGCGACAGGCGGTACGGACTTTCTTGGCCGCGGCGCGGCGCTGATGTTGCGTTCGCTGGTCCGGGAACGCGTGGTGCGCTGTGAACTGTCGTCCCAACGCGACGATCGTGGTGTGGATCTTGCGACGTGTTTCAGCGGGAGGGTCGATCTCGGCGCGACCATGGTCGCACGTGGCATGGCCATGGCGACCGTATCGTATCGGTCGCCGTACGTTGCGATGGAAGCAGAGGCACGAAACGCGGGTCGTGGCTTCTGGCGGGACAAGACCGAGGCGCCATGGGCGTTCCGGCGGCGCCGGACGAAGCAAGCCAAAGCCTCCGCGCCAGGTGGTTGTGCTTTCAAAGCCAAACGCGATGAGACAGGCAGGAGAACCCTCTTCACGCCATGGTCGCCTTGGTATCAAACGGTAGAGGTCGTTGAGGCGAATGGTGACCGATGGTTCTGCTCTGAGGCGGAGGCGGTCGCCGATGGCTGGTTCGCACCGCACTGGTTGATGCGGTCGATCGTGTCCGGGGTTTACAATCCCTAGATACGCGATAGCGGAAATGATCTAACACTCGTGTACTGTGTTGGCTGTGTTAGAGAGCGATCCGTGATGCGACCTACGATGTTCGGCGAGCCCCCGGCGCAACGCGTTGAAGACGAGGCGTTCGTGAGGGGTAAAGCCAACTACCTCGATGATCTCATGCTTCCAGAAATGGCGTTTGCCGTGTTCGTGCGGTCGACGGAGGCGCATGCAGCCCTTGCCAACATCGAAACGGCGGACGCGACATCGCTGCCGGGTGTCATCGGCATCTTCACATCCGCGGACGCCGAGGCCGATGGCCTCAAGCCCCTGCGTCCGACGCTTGAGGCAAATCCGCATACCGGGGTACGCTTCAGTTTTGCACCACAACCGCTGTTGGCGACCGGCCACGTCAGATACGTCGGCGAACCGATCGCCTTGATCGTGGCCGAAACGCTCTCTCAGGCCATGGACGCGGCTGAGCACGTTGAGACTACGTACGAATACCTTGATGCCGTTTGTGACGCACGACGCGCCATCGCATCCGATGCGCCCGTGGTTTCATCTGACATGTCGTCGAATGTGTGTTTCGACTTTATGCTTGGCGATCACGACGCGGTTGAGCAGGCCCTCGCCGATGCTTTTGCGGTTGCCGAGCTGAACGTGACGAACCACCGGATTGTCACCAACCCGATGGAGCCGCGCGGCATTATCGGCGTGTTTGACCCCGATACGGGCCGCTTTACGGCGCATGTCTCAAGTCAGAAGCTGCATACCATTCGCGATAGTGTCGCAAACACACTTGGCGTCTCGGTTGATCACGTTCGCTTCACGGCACCGGAAGTCGGCGGCAACTTCGGAGCCAAGAACTTCGTCTATCCCGAGTACGCGCTCATGCTGTGGTCGGCGCGCAAAGTGGGCCGACCTGTCAAGTGGATGGCGACACGCAGCGAGATCTTTCTGGCGGATCATCAAGCCCGCGACCATCACGCATCCGCCAAACTCGCCCTGGACGAGACCGGCCGCTTTCTTGCGTTGAAAGTCGAAAGCGTTGCGAATGCAGGAGCCTACCTGGTCAGCACGGGCGGTGTACAGTCCGGTCAGTACGCGCACCTTCCTGGAACCGTATACGACATTCCGGCCATCGGCCTGCACATCAGAGGCGCGATAACGAATACAGCTCCTGTTGGTGTGACGCGCGGCCCGGGCTTTGCCGAGGCGGTCAACGTGATGGAACGATTGATCGATGCCGCTGCGCGCCAGTTCAACTTCGATCGTGCCGACCTCCGCCGTAAGAACATGTTTCGCGCATCGCGCATGCCGATACGAAACGCGTTTGGCCAGGTCGTCGACAGCGGACACTTCGTCGAAACCTTCGACATTGCGCTGGACGAGGCGAATGTCGCGGGCTTTCCGGACCGGCGCCGGCAGAGCCTGGAAGCCGATCGTTTGCGCGGACTGGGATACGCGTATCACATCAAGGGCACCGGCGGTGATCCAACGGAGAATGTCGAAATCAGCTTTGTGCCTGATCGGTCGGTAATCCTGAAAACCGGCACGCACAGCACGGGGCAGGGACATGCCACGACGTTTCCGCAAATCGTTGGCGGTCTGCTCGGAATTGATCCCGAGGGGATTCAATTGATGCAGGCCGATACGGACCTGCTGCCGCTTGGCGGCGGCTCTGCGAGCTCGCGATCGACCTATATGGCGGGATCTGCGATGTGGCACGCCTGCCAAAGCGTGATTACACAAGGCCAGAGCATTGCAGCGGATATGCTGGACGTGGCGCTAGATCAGATCGATTTCACCGACGGGCTGTTTGTCGCCAAAGGCACCAACAAGACGGCGGCCATTTATGACGTGGCAGCACAGGCGCACGCGCGCGGTGCACCGTTGAAAGCATACGCGGCGTGGACCCGCGAGGCCATGACTTTTCCGAACGGCGCCCATGTCGTCGAAGTGGAGTTGGACCGCCAGACGGGCGAAGTCAGCATTGTGCGTTACACCGCTGTCGACGACTACGGGCACGTCGTCAATCCGACTGTCATTGAAGGCCAGATCCACGGCGCGATTGCACAAGGCATTGGACAGGCGGTAACTGAGCGAACCATCTATGATGAGGAAACCGGCCAGTTGTTGAGCGGCTCATTCATGGACTATGCGATGCCACGCGCCGACGACATCCCGCCGTTCGTCCTGGGGTTCCACGGCACGGCGTGCACGACGAATCCGCTCGGCGTTAAGGGCAGCGGCGAAGCGGGCGCTATCGCGGCCTATCCCGCTATTCACAACGCTGTCCAGGATGCGTTATCGGCTATCGGGTCGGCCGAGATCGATGCGCCCATAACGCCGGAGAAAATCTGGCACATCTTGAAAGACATCGACGGCGCTGATAGTCGCAACACCGGCGATATCTAGTGTGCGAGGCTTTGAATTGGCGCGGCCGTGTCTGAGGCAACATAACGTTATCAAAGACAAAACGTTCAAACTCTTCGGGGGAGTCTCAACATGCAGCTTAAGCGTCTCGACCACGTCAATGTGCGAACGACCAACCTCGACGCAATGATCGCCTGGTACACAGAGATCCTCGGAATGACGTCGGGTGCTCGCCCGAACTTCCCATTTCCCGGCGCCTGGATGTACGTGAATGATGATCCTGTCGTGCACTTGGTCGGCGTCAGCGGAGACCCGGGAACCGGCTCCGAAAGCCCGCTTAAACTGGAGCACTTTGCTTTGTCCGCAACCGGGCTCAGTACCTTTGAACAGAGACTGACTGAGGCCGGTGAGCGATTTGAACGACGGGATGTGCCGGGGATGCCGATTACGCAATTCAACGTCTGGGACCCGGACGGCAACCACATCCATATCGACTTCGACTCGTCTGAGGCCTAACCGTTTCGGCCATAGGCGGAAACGCTTCGCCGCCCCACACCTGGTTTGCGCTGTTCGCACGCTCGCAGGCTCGCGGCTCGAGCGAGAATCTTTAATTGCGCTGTTCGCACGCTCGCAAGCTCGCGGCTCGAGCGCTGGCTATCCTGCGAGCACGATCCCAGGCCGCGACTGCGGCCCGGCGCGTTGCGCCGCCCCCGCGGAGGGCCCGGCCGTCAGGCCGGAACAGCCCGTGAGCGAGAAACAACCAGCGCGGGTTCGCCGTCAGGCACCCCAGGCCGCGCCTGCGGCCCAGCGCGTTGCGCCGCCCCCGCGGAGGCCCGGCCGTCAGGCCAGAACAGCCCGTGAGCGATAACAACACGCACGTATTAGAGGCTTAAGACATCACGAAGTTTCGCGAGCGCCGCTTCGGCCGCCTCCAGCTGGGGCATGTGGCCGACGCCCGCGATGGTCTCGAATGCAGCATGTGGCATGAGTTCGTGCAGCCGTCTGGCGCGGTCGATCGGAATCCAAGGGTCGGCTTCGCCCCAGATGATCGTGGTCGCACAACGCACGTCACGGTACATCGGCTCAACCTCGGCCGTATATGTCTCATCGGCCTGGGCGAACTGCTGGTAGAAGCTGGACGCACCTTCGGCATCGAGCCAAGGCGAGACGAGCTGTGCAAGATCGTCGGTCGGAAGGTCGCTGACCAGCGCACCGCGAATGTAGGCCTCGACAATCGCCCGATGGATATGCGGAGGCAGGCCCTGAAACGCGGCGACGTGCCGTCCCACATGGGCGAAAAAGTCTGACCCCCAGGGCCGCACTGCCACAACGTTCATCAGCACATACTGTGCAAAATCGCACCCGTGTAGGAGATGCGCCCGCAGCGTCGTCGCACCGCCGAAGTCATGCGCGATGACATGCGGGCGCGACAGACCCCAGTGTCCCATCATCTCCGCAAAGACTTCGCCTTGAACATCAATCGATGTCCGCTGATCGGGCCGTTTCTCCGATTGGCCATATCCGGGCATGTCATACCAGTGAACGTGATACCGTTCCGACAATGCCGGAATGATGCGGTGCCAGGAAAATGATGACCATGGCCATCCGTGCGCAAGAACCAGGGCGGGACCGCTGCCGGTGGCGCCCGCTGCCACAACGCCTGCGCTGGTCCGATGGTTCTGATTGAGCGCCCAAACTCCCATAACGCGCACCCTTATTCCTACTCTGGATTGGCCACAGTCCAGTGAGACGGAAAGCCATACGTGCCGTCAATGCAGGACAGCGGCCGCGCCCGGACGGCGCGCGCCGACGCAAGACGAGGTATATACGATGGCATCACGAGCCTTGCGGTATCGTCCCGGGACGGGCGTAGGCAAACATGTGTAGCACGTAGTCCGGCTTTCCAATCGCGACGTCTTGGTTCCGGAATATCGCGTAGGCCGTAACAAGATGAAAGTAGAACTGAGGCAGCGCCCAGTCTCGCACGTATTGTTCGCCGGTCATATCGAACTTGAGGCCCGTCGGCAGACTGATTGTAACTGACTGATCCGCACCGCTGTCCAGCGCGTCAGATGGCAGTGATCCCAACAGTGATAGCGTCTCGTCGATGCGAGCACGGGCATCTGAGATGGTGCCGGGCTGCTCGCCGGCCATCTGGCCCTCCTTGGCCAGAGCATCCAAAGTGTCCGGCATGGGCTCACCTTTCAGGCGGTAGACTACTTCCTGCGCCTGCAGACAGACAAAGCGCACTTGGGTCGACAGTGGATACATGTCGTCGGCAAGCCGCCGTGACAACAGGGCTTCAATCTCGTCTTCGGAGAACTGCCTCTCGGCTTTCTCAAACCATGCCGATAAGGCCTTGAGCATTTGCGTGTAGGCCGGGATGAGGAGTTGCGTGAGAGACATGCATACCTCCGGTGCTTGGACTTGCAGAATGTCGGTCTTGCTATGGGTCGGTCTCGGCACCCGATGGTCGGGCCATGCGAGCGCCATTGCTGGCGTTAGGCAAAAGCCGATTGGCTTGTGACGACGCCTGAACGCAGTCTCAACTTGGCAATTCTTGCTCGAAACGTCCAACCCTACAGCGTGTTGCGCGCGCACCTATGGCAAACGGCGCAGAGCCGCATCATATCCCGCGAGTTTGCAGCCAGGCATTGCTTAGTGTCTTGTCAGCGCGGCTGGTTCCGCTTAGTCGCATGGACCGATCCAACCCGCGCCACGCTCTCCAGGGCCATTTGTTGTGCCGATGGCCCTCAACCTGCCGGGTCAAGCGCTGGTTGGGAAACGCCCGACGGTAACCCGCGACATGACGATCGGAGAATGACGCATGACATGCGCATACGGCATTGATTTCGGTACGTCGAACTCGTCCGTGGGCGTCTGCGTTGCCGGCGTTCCCCGACTTGTTCCCATCCAGCACGGCGCAACGTCGGTTCCAACGGCCATATTCTTCAGCTTCGACGACGATACGATTGCCTATGGCAACGAGGCTCTTGAGCGATACTTCGCACGCGATCCGGGCCGTTATCTGCGCGCGATCAAGAGCCTGCTTGGAACAAGGCTGTTTGAGGAACAGACCCAGGTGAAGTCCAGGCGCTATGGCTTTGATAACATTGTCGCGTCTTTTCTGCGCTATCTCCGTCAGTCGGCAGCTGAAGGTGAGCGCGCGCTGCCGACCAGCGTCGTGCTGGGCCGACCGGCCTTCTTCGTTGACAATGATCCGGTGGCAGACGCGAAAGCTGAGAAGCAGCTGGAGGCCGCAGCGCGGGCCGCCGGTTTCGAAACCATTGGCTTTCAGTTCGAGCCGATCGCTGCGGCGCTCGACTATGAGCAGCGCGTCAACCGTGAGGAAATCGCGTTTGTGGCCGACATAGGCGGCGGCACCTCTGACTTCTCCTTGGTCCGCGTATCGCCGGAACGAGCGGCATCTCGCGACCGGCGCCAGGACATTCTCGGCTTTGCCGGCGTGCACATTGGCGGGACAGACTTCGACAGACAGCTGGCCGTGGCGAAGGTGATGCCGGAACTCGGGCTGAATAGTCCACTCAAACGCAAGGGTATGGATGCACCGTCCTGGTACTTCCATGACCTTGCGACTTGGCATCGGATTGGTTTTCTCTACGAACGCAAGGTGCTGACCGAAGTCCGGAGTGTGCTGCGGGATTCAGCGCAGCCGGAGAAAATCCAACGGCTCGTTCATGTGCTGGAGCAGCGCAAGGGCCATGAACTCCTGGCCAGTGTCGAAGCGGCCAAGATTGAACTCTCTGACGCCAATCGCGTGATGTTGGACTTTGATGACGGCATGACAAGTCAGCCGTTCGAGATCGCACGCGCTGACCTTGAGGCAGCCATCGCAGACAGTCTCGCACGGATACAGGCGCGCGTTCGCGATGTCTTACGGTCGGCAGGCTTAAAGCCCGACGATGTCTCGGCCGTATTCTTGACCGGCGGGACGACAAAGATGCCGTCGGTACGCAACGCAATATCAGCGATGATCCCAACGGCGCGCGTCGTGGACGGGGATGCCTTCGGCAGTGTCGCAACCGGCCTCGCTCTCGACGCGGCGCGGCGGTTCGGCCAACAGTTTGCGCCACGTCGTTGAATTGCGCCGCAACCGGTTTCGGCCGGCTGTCTCGGCAGCCGTCGGCTTATCCGGGATCATCCGTCGGGCGCCGGGCCCAGGCTGCCGCGCTCGATGATTTCGGTTCCGAACCGGCTGCTGTCGACGGCCTCGCCGGTCTGCAGTACTCCGATCAGGATCTGGGCTGCTGCGTGCCCCATTCGGCGATGCGGCACGTGCACTGTTGTGAGTTGCGGGTCCACAACCGATGCCAGATCGATATTGTCGAACCCCACAATCGAAACGTCTTCGGGAACGCGGAGGCCAAGGCGTTTGGCTTCGCCCAGAGCCCCAACCGCGAGGACGTCGTTGCCGCAAACGATCGCGGTCGGTCGCGGGGCATGCGCCATCAGTTTCTGCATCACCGCTGCCCCGGCCTCGATCGTGTACGGCGCCTCAATGACTGGCAGCGCAGCTTCTGGCAGCCCAGCTTGGGTCATGGCAGTTCGTGCTCCTGCAACACGGTCGGCGGCGCGATCATTGTTGTTCGTGATTCCGGCAATCATGCCGATGGAACGATGCCCGTAGGCGATTACCCGCTCGACCAGTTGGCGCATCGCTGCCCGATTGTCGAAGCCCGTGCACAGAATCCCTTCATCCTCCCGGTAATTCCAGGCAACGACCGTTGGAAACTCGCGCGCCTTCAAAAACTCATAGACCTCGGGTGCCCGATCCCAACCGATCAGCAGCAAGCCGTCAGCGCCCCGGCCGACAAGAGATTTGACCTGTTGGTATTCACGCTCCGGATCGTAGCTCGTACTGGCGACCAGAAGCGTATAGCCGGACGCCGCCAGCACTTCCTCGAACGCCTGAAGCCCGCGCGCGAAAATGGCGTTTTCCATGGTTGGAATAATCGCGCCAATCGTATTCGTCTTGCGCGAGGCCAGCGCCCGCCCGCCGAAGTGCGGCGTGTACGCGAGCTTCTCGATCGCCCGCATCACCCGCTCCCGCGTGCGCGGCACGACCTGGTGTGGCGTATTCAAACAGCGCGAGACGGTCGCCGTCGAGACGCGGGCGAGGCGCGCAACATCATTCAGGGTTGGCATGGGCTCTTGTGGCATCGGTCGAAACTAACACATCGATCAGCCGAAGTCCGCTCACGATGTAAGCGCTTGCATCTGGAAATGCAAGCGCTTACAGATAGCGCTGTAGCGAATGGAAACCTGCCTGAGGAGTGCGACGATGCTAGCGCGAGGAGCTCAGCTACTCCTGACGCTGTCGATCATGTCGTTTGGCGTCTTCTTCACCAACGTCGTGTTCGGCGCGACGGGACGCGGCGTGTTTCTCTCTGACGTCGGTGAATTGCTTGTGCTGTTCACAAGTTGCGCAATCTTCGTCGCGTCCACGCTGCTCTTCGAACACAACAAAAAGATGACTGAGCAATCAGATCAAGACTGACCGTTAAGCGGTCGCGGAGGAAACGAAAAATGGCAAAGACCAAGGAACTCGTGGAGCTTGAATCCACGGAGCGCAGGAACTTTTTGAAACTCACGAGCGCGGGTGCCTTCACCACAGCGCTGGTTGCTGGCGGTGCCGGCGTGTTGTCGTCGGAAAAGGCGATCGCGCAGACTCAAAAGGAAGAGCGTGAGCGTCAGCGCGCGGCCAAACACACTATGACGATCGCGACGGCGTATGTGCTCGGCGCGTCGCGCAGCTATCCCATCATGCAATTGGATTTCAAAGAGAACATCCAGAACGCAACGGATGGTAAGGTCTATGTGAAACTTGCGCCGGCCGGCCAACTCGGCGCCGGCGGGGCGCTTGCGCAGAAGGTGCAAGGCGGTACGATTCAAGCCGCGCAACATTCGCTGTCCAACTTCGCGCCGTTCGCGCCTGTCGTTGACTTGATCAACTTGCCGTACTTCTGCGGAGCTAACCAACGCTTTGTAAACCTCGTGAACTCCGATGCGTGGAAAAAGCAGGTCGATCCAAAGATCGCTGCAAAGGGCTTCAAGGCGCTTTACTACGTCGTCATCGATCCGCGCGTTGTGGCGGTTCGTAAAGGCGGCGCTGGCGCCGTGCTCAGCCCCGCGGATCTCAAGGGCGTCAAGTTCCGCGTACCGGGCTCAAAGATGCTGCAGCAGTACTATCGCCTGGTCGGTGCGAATCCGACGCCGGTCGCGTGGGGAGAGACACCCTCCGCCATCAAGCAAGGCGTAGCCGATGCACTGGATCCGGCCGTTGGCGCTCTGTTTGTATTCGGTTTCAAAGACATCCTCAGCCACGTCACGTTCACGCAGGCCGTGCCGGACAGCCAAGTCTATTCGTGCAATCTGGAGTGGTTCAACGGCCTGCCGAAGGACGTCCAGGACGGCATTATGTTCGCTTCTGAAGTGACCGCGCATCAGAACCTGGCCAAGGTCCCGGCGGCGCGCAGCTACGCGATGTCCGAGCTCACCAAATCCGGTGTGGAATTCCACTCGCTCAGCAAGGATCAGTTGGCGAAGTGGCAGGAGGCCGGCGGCTATCAGCGTAGCGCGTGGGATTCGTTCAAGACGGAGCTCGCAGGCTCGATGGACGTATTCAACGAGCTTGCCGAAGCCGCGGGCAAACAAGGCCGCTATTACGTCCACGACGCGTAAGGCGCCGTCCCGTCCCGGGCTTTGCTATCGCGCTCGCTCAGGTGTGCAATACACCTGAGCGGACAGTCCCCGCGCCGTGAAAGCGACCAAGCTGTGATCGTCATGCGGTTGCAATGCTGCAGCGTAGCCGCGCGGCGGTGACATGTATCCAGCCTCCCTGGAAAGCCAACCCAATGGCCAACGCAATGGAACGCTCACTCTGGAAGACCGTCGACGATAACCTGGAGCGATGGGCGCTACTGATCTTTTACACGCTTCTTGTCGTGACGATGTCGATTGAAGTTATCCGAAGAGAAATCTTCGCTTATTCGTCAATTTGGGGCGAAGAAATCGTCCGCTACGCATTCATCTATTTGGTTTGGGTTGGTGCGGCAGCAGCAATCAAAGAGCGTGCACATATTCGAATTGATGTCTTATTCCATTATGTCTCGCGCCGCGTAAAAGCACTCCTTTATTTGTTCGGCGACCTCGTGATGCTCGCTGTCGCTCTCCTCGCGGTTTACTGGTCCTACGAGACTGTTGCGGTGTCATGGAAGTTTGGATCGGTGAGCCACGGATTGCGACTACCCATGGTTTTGTTTTTGGCAGCTGTTCCGCTCGGGTTCGCACTTATGATTTTTCGATTGGTTCAATCCATTGTCCGGGACCTCAAAGACCTCGCGGCCGGTCGCGATGTCTATGAGGGTCAACGGCTGTTTGACTGAGGATTGAGTCATGGTTTGGCAGCATCTTCAACAAGGCAACGTTGAGCTTGGCTGGGACTTTTACGGTCCGGTGCTCTTATTCGTCGTCTTGTGCGGACTTGGGGTGCCGGTTTGGGCCGGTATCGGCGCAACAGCATCGTTGATGCTCGTGTTGTCTGGGGTCTTGCCGCTCTCCCTCCTCGGCGAGACTCTGTTCGAAGGCATTGACGCATTTGCTCTGACGGCCATTCCGTTGTTCATCCTCACGGGTGACGTGCTGGTCAGGACCGGTCTGAGCCGGAAATTCCTTGACGTTGCCGAGGCGCTCACGTGCTGGACGAAAGGCGGATTTGGTTCCGCCACCGTGCTCGTGTGTGGCATGTTCTCGGCCATCTCCGGCTCAGATGCCGCCGGTGCGGCGGCCGTCGGACGCATGACGATCGATCGCCTGGTTGAATCGGGATATCCACGGCCTTATGCGTGTGCGCTCGTCGCGTCGGGGGCATGCACCGGGATTCTAATCCCGCCATCGATCGCGTACATTGTCATCGGCCTGGTGCTGGGCATCTCTGCCTCCACACTGTTTCAGGCCGCGCTGATCCCTGGCCTCTTGATTCTCACGTCCATCCTCATCACCAACATTGTTGTGAACCGCCTCTATGCCTATGAGCATGGCGGTGCGATCTCATTTGGCGAGTGGTTGACGAATATCGGTTTCG
>JBCCOV010000124.1:0-14923 GCA_039039985.1 Pseudomonadota bacterium
CTGTTTGCAGCCGAGACCGTTGAGCAGGGCGGCGTGATCCGAAGAGGCCTTGATGCGGCGCTACATCTTGCATTTGGCTGGTTGCCCTAAGTCCGATCTTCCGGCGGCCGATGGCTGGGCCGGACGACCTCCAGCAAGGGTTGCAGGGCGATGACGCTGCGTCGGTTTGTTACGCTTGAGGGCGGAGAGGGCTCCGGGAAGTCGACCCAGGTGGGGTTGCTTGCGGATCGCATCGCTGCGGCTGGGTATGAGGCTGTTGCAACCCGAGAGCCCGGTGGCGCGCCGTTTGCCGAAGCGATAAGGACGGCACTGCTGACGCCGCGCCCGGTCGCACCGACCCACCTGGCCCAGGCACTCGCGTTCAACGCAGCCCGCGCGGATCATTTGGCCGAGACCATTCGGCCCGCTTTGGCGCGTGGTGCATTTGTCGTCTGCGATCGGTTTACGGATTCGACGCGTGTGTACCAAGCCCACGCTGGCGATTTAGCGGACGAGACGTTGCAGGTCCTGGACGATATTGTCGTTGGCGACACGCGGGCAGAGCTGACATTTGTGCTCGACATAGATCCGCGGGTCGGGCTGGCGCGCGCGCAATCGCGGCGCGGCGCCGACGACGTTGACATGTATGAGGCCCGCGCATTGGCGTTTCACGATACACTCAGGGCGGGATTTCTGGCGATCGCGCAAGCTGAGCAGGGCCGATGTCGTGTCGTTGACGGCGGCCTCGCGCCGGATGCGCTTGCAGATGTGATTTGGCAGCACGTTTCAGCCCACTTCGCGCTATAGCTGGCGGCGAGCTTTCAGCGTCAACGACTGGATTAATACTGTGAAACGTTCGAACGGGTGTGATACGGCGCCTGATCGTTGATCGCCGATATGAGGTAGCATGACGCATGGCGCGTGGTTCAAGTGGCCAAGTACCTGAGGCGTTGCCGGAGGCTGATCGGCTGGATCCGTTTCCTCACCCGCGCGCAACGTCCAAGCTCTACGGTCACATGGCTGCGCGTAGCGAATTCGACCGGGCACTGACCACAGGGCGATGCCATCACGCATGGCTGCTCGCTGGTCCTGAGGGCATTGGCAAAGCGACATTTGCCTACGCCGTCACATGCTTCGCATTGGCAGAGGATCACGAACGGACGGGTGAAGGCGCGCTCGCTGTTCAAGCTGATGGCCGGACCAGTCGGCAGGTTCGGGCGCTATCGCATCCCGGCGTGATGATCATCCGGCGGCCTTACGATCTCAAAGACAAGCGAATCCGGGCCGTCGTAACCGTGGACGAAGTGCGGCGACTGAAGGGATTTTTGACCCGGACCGCGGCGGGTGGATGGCGCGTGGTGATTGTTGATGCCATCGATGATCTGAACACCGCCGCAGCAAACGCTTTGCTCAAGTCGTTGGAGGAGCCGCCGCCGCGCTCGCTCTTCCTGCTCGTCTGCCGTGAGCCGGGGCGATTGTTGCCGACAATTCGGTCGCGGTGTCGCACGATCCGATTGGACCGTTTGAGTGTCGACGATGTCGTTGACGCAGCGAAATCCGCAAGTGTGTCGGCTGACACAGACCTTGATTTACCTGACGATTTGGATTGGCGCCGCGTTGCCGCAGCATCGGGGGGGAGTGTTCGGCGCTGCCTCATGTTGGCGAACGGCAACGGCGAAGCGATTGTCGGCAGCGTACGGCGGATCTTAACCATGCTGCCCAAGGTCGACTGGAGCGAAGCGCATATCCTTGCTGAGCGCTTGGCCGGAGCAAACCAGAGTGCACAGTTTGAGATGTTCTACACGCTACTGCTCGAAGACATGGCGGATGTTGCGCGCTCCGGCGCCGGCATGACGGGTTTGCCACAACATACTGAGGGGCTGGGCGCACAATTAGTGCGTGCCGGCCGTCTTGCGTCGTGGGCCGAGCTGTGGGAAAGCATCGCCGCTGAAAGAGCCGCAGCGGTTACGCTCAACTTGGACCGCAAGACGTTGATCCTCGACACCATTGACCGTCTCGCGAACGCCACGCGAGGTTAGCCCCGACGCGGGACTTCGGACTGCGCGTTATCAAGAGGGACCCCAATGTCCGACAAACAGGCCTTTTACATTACGACCGCGATTTCGTACCCGAACGGCGCGCCGCACATCGGCCATGCTTACGAGGCGATTGCGACCGATGCGATTGCACGTTTCGAGCGTTTGGACGGCAAGGATGTGTATTTCCTGACCGGCACCGACGAGCACGGCATCAAGATGGTCCAGACGGCACGCAACGCGGGGATTTCTCCGGCTGAACTCGCGGATCGCAACACACCGCGCTTTCAGGACATGGTCACGGCGTTGGGGTGTTCGAACGACGATTTCATTCGCACGCGCGAGCCGCGTCACCATGCGGCAAGCCAGGAGATCTGGCGGCGCATGAACGCCAGCGGGGATATCTATCTGGGCGGCTACGCCGGTTGGTACTCCGTGCGGGATGAAGCCTATTATGATGAGAGCGAACTCAGCCAGTCCGACGACGGTCAGGAGCTTTCACCGCAAGGTACGCCGGTCGAATGGGTTGAGGAGCAAACGTACTTTTTCCGGTTGTCAGCTTATCAGGACCGGCTGCTGGAGCACTACGCCCAGAACCCGGATTTCATCTTGCCGCCGGAACGTCGGAACGAAGTGATGCGCTTTGTCGAGGGCGGGCTGAAGGACCTCTCGATTTCCCGCACAACGTTTGACTGGGGTGTGCCGGTTCCCGACGACGACGCCCATGTGATGTACGTTTGGGTCGACGCCTTGACCAACTACATTACGGGCGTCGGTTTTCCGGATGATCAGCATGCGTTGTGGGGATTTTGGCCAGCGGACGTGCATGTGATCGGCAAGGACATCGTGCGGTTCCACGCCGTCTACTGGCCGGCGTTTCTGATGTCGGCAGGTCTGCCCCTGCCCAAGCGGGTGTTTGCGCATGGCTTCCTCTTCAACAAGGGGGAGAAGATGTCGAAGTCCGTCGGCAACGTGATTGATCCGTTCGATCTCGTGGCGGCATATGGCGTCGATCAGTTGCGCTACTTCTTCCTGCGGGAAGTGAGCTTCGGCCAGGACGGCAGTTACAGTCCGGAGGCGATTGCCACGCGGATCAATGCTGATTTGGCAAACGATCTGGGGAACCTGGCGCAGCGATCTTTGTCGATGATCGCAAAAAACTGTGGTGGGTGCGCGCCGGAGCCGGGCGCATTGACGGACCAGGACCAAGCAATCCTGTCGCAAGCAGATGCCGTATATGCCCAAGCGCGGGAAGCGATGGATCGTCAGGCGATCAAAGCTTATCTGGACGCGGTTTGGGATCTCGTGGCGGACGCAAATCGGTACTTCGCCGGCGAGGAGCCCTGGGCCAAGCGTAAGACGGACCTGAAGCGGATGGAGACCATTCTTTACGTGACGGCCGAGGTTGTCCGGCAAGCGGCGATCCTTGCACAACCTGTGACACCGAATGCCGCCGGGCGGTTGCTCGACTACCTGGGCCAGACCGAACTTGAGCAAAGGACGTTCGCGGCGCTGGGGCCGGAGCATCGGCTTGCCGCAGGTACGGTGTTGCCGCAACCGTCCGGGGTCTTCCCGAGACACATTGCGGCGGACGCGGAAGACAAAGGCTAACGTTGATGCTGATTGATCACCATTGTCACCTTGATTTCCCGCAGCTGGCCGAAGACCGCGCCGGCGTTATTGCGCGTGCACACGCCGCGGGGGTTGGCTTGATGGTGACGATCTGCACCCGCGTTGCGAGGTTCGACACCATTCGCGCCGTCGCGGAAGAGAACGAGACGGTGTTCTGTTCGGTGGGTACGCACCCGCACTACGCGGATGAGGAACTCGATGTGACGCCGGAACAACTGGCGCGGCTGGCGGAGCATCCCAAGGTCGTCGCAATCGGTGAAGCCGGGTTGGATTACCACTATCAGAAGAGTTCGCCGGACGGTCAGGCCGACGGGTTTCGCCGCCATATCGCTGCGGCCCGCATGACGGGGTTGCCGCTTGAAATCCACTCGCGAGATGCTGAAGCGGACACGGCGGAGATCCTGGAAAGTGAGGCCGCAAACGGCGCATTCCCGGCCGTGTTGCATTGCTATACCGGCGGCATGGATCTGGCGATGCGCGCGGTTGCGCTCGGCCTGTATGTCTCGTTTTCCGGCGTGATCTCTTTTAAGAAGTCCGATGAGCTGCGCGCGGTTGCCCGCGCCGTTCCGCTGGACCGTATTTTGGTCGAGACGGATGCCCCGTATCTCGCGCCAGTGCCCTATCGGGGTAAGACCAATGAGCCAGCCTATGTCGTCCACACGGCTCAGGCGCTTGCTGATGCACGTGGTTTGCCAATCTCTGAAGTGGCTGCTGCGACGACAGACAACTTCTTTCGTCTCTTCCAGAAGGTGCCGCGCGAGGCTGTGGCGCCGGATGTGGCTGCATGAGCTACCGCCTCACGATCCTCGGGTGCGGGTCGTCGGGTGGCGTGCCACGTATCGGTGCCGATTGGGGACAGTGCGATCCGTCGAATGCGAAGAACCGGCGGCGGCGGTGTTCCGCCCTGATTGATCGCACGGGGGAGCGCGGGCGGACGCGCGTATTGATTGATGCGGGCCCGGACGTCCGGGAGCAGTTGTTGGATGCCAACGTCGGCGCGCTTCATGGATTGCTCTATACGCACGACCACGCAGATCACACGCACGGTATCGATGATCTCAGAGTGCTCGTCTACCGGATGAAGCGGCGCTTGAATGTGTGGTTTGACGGGCCGACTCGGGAAACCTTGTATCAAAGGTTCGGATATTGTTTCGAGCGCCCGCCGGGGGCGGACTATCCGCCGATTCTCGACGGAAATGACCTGACGTACGGCGTGCCGATCGATGTTGATGGCCCCGGCGGGACGGTGTCGGCGTTGCCGGTCCGGCAGGATCACGGCGGGATCAGCAGCGTCGGCTATCGGATTCGCGACGTAGCGTATTCGCCTGACATCTCAAACCTTCCAGATGAGTCGCTTGAGTTGCTCCAGGGCCTGGACGTCTGGATTGTTGACGCATTGCGTTATGTGCCGCACCCCTCGCACTTCACCGTTAAGCAAGCGGTTGCGTGGGTTGAACGGCTCAAGCCGAAGCGCGCCGTGCTCACGCACTTGCATGTTGACCTGGACTATGAAGCGCTTCGGCGGGAGCTGCCGGACAACGTCGAACCGGCCTATGACGGTATGGTGATCGACTTCGCGTGAGTGACGCGTCTTGAAACGGATTTGACCCAACGGCCGGCCGTCAGTTTAAGTCCTCATACGTGAATGTTTCGCCGTTGGCCGTTATCTCTGTCGAGGCCAGTTTCAGAAACAAAGGCGCAATGTCCGCTGGCTGGTTGATGGAGGCCGGATCTTCGCCAGGAAAGGCCTGCGACCGCATATCGGTTGCGATTGGGCCGGGCCGGATCACGTTGACGCGCACATTGGAGTTGGCGAGCTCACGCGCGTACGTCTTAACCAGAGCTTCCAGGGCCGCCTTCGACGTCGCGTATGGTCCCCAGTATGCCTTGTGCGCATCCGCTGCGCGGGAACTCACAAAAATCGCACGACCGGCATCCGCCGCGCGGAGAAGGGGATCGCAACTTCGGATGAGATGCCAGTTTGCCGTGACGTTGATGTCCATCACCTCCTGCCAGGCGGCTTCGGTGATGTGGTTCAACGGGGAGAGCGGGCCGAGAATGCCGGCGTTGCCGACCAAGATGTCTAGCTTGCCCCAGCGCTGGTAGAGGCTGGGCCCGATCGCGTCGACCTTGTCGAACTCACGCAGGTCGAGTTGGACCAGCGTTGATGAGCCGCCGCGATCCTGAATCTCATCATCCAGGTCCTCAAGTGCGGACGGGCGCCGGGCTGCAATGACGACGTGAGCACCAGCGTCGGACAGCGCCAGCGAGACGGCGCGGCCAATGCCGCGTGAGGCACCCGTGATCAACGCAATACGCCCCGACAGTGGTTTGGTGTTCGCAATGTCGGGCATCCGAACTCATCGCTCCGAAGGACCAATCATGGATCGCGCCGCAGTTGAACCCTACGCGTGTCCCGTGTGGTCAATGCAATCAGCCAACCTGTCGCGCGTCGGCGCGACCGCTTAACGCGCTTCGGCGAGCAGCGAGAGTTGGCGGCTTTCGCGACCACCGGCGGCACGTTCCAGGTCGGTGAGTGCCGTTGGATAGTCGCCGGTAAAACAGTGATCTGTGAATTGCGGTATGGCGGGGTTCCGCGGACCGCAACCCATGGCGGCGTACAAGCCGTCGACCGTGAGGAACGCAAGGCTGGCCGCGCCCATGTATTCGCGCATTTCTTCCACGGAGCGGGAGGACGCCAACAGTTCTTCCGTTCGTGGCGTGTCTATTCCGTAGTGATCGCTGTATTTGATCTCCGGACATGCGATGCGCATGTGAACTTCGCGCGCACCTGCCGCCAGCATCATGTTGACCAGCTTTTGGGATGTCGTACCGCGGACGACGCTATCGTCAATCAGGACAATGCGCTTGTTCTCAATCACCGCGCGGTTGGCCGAGTGCTTGAGCTTCACGCCCAGCTGTCGGATCTGCTGGGCCGGCTCGATAAACGTGCGTCCCACATAGTTGTTGCGGATGATGCCGTACTCAAACGGCAGCCCGGCCTCATTCGCGAAACCGAGCGCAGCCGGCACGCCGGAATCGGGAATCGGAACCACGACATCGACATCCGCGGGCGCTTCGCGCGCCAGTTGTGCGCCCATAGCCTTGCGCAACTCATAAACGCTACGACCACCGACGATTGAGTCTGGGCGGGCGAAGTAGATGTATTCGAAGATACAAGGCTGTGCAGGTCGCGGCGGGAAAGGTTTGTGGCTCTCGATGCCATTCTCCGTGATCACAACGATCTCGCCGTTCTCGACTTCCCGTATGAACGTTGCCCCGATGACATCAAGCGCGCACGTTTCCGAGGCGAGGACATATCCGTTGTCCTTGCGGCCAAGGACCAACGGGCGAATGCCGATCGGATCGCGGACACCAATCAACATGTCGCTCGTCATTGCGACGAGGGCGTAGGCGCCCTCAATCTGGCGCAGCGCGTCGATCACACGTTCGATGACACGGTAGCGTTTGGACCGGGCAACGAGGTGGAGGATGACTTCGGTGTCGGAGTTGGACTGGTAAATCGCGCCGGCCCGGATCAGTTCGGCCTGGAGCGTGTTGGCGTTGGTGATGTTGCCATTGTGGGCGACGGCCATGCCACCATGATGCAGATCGGCGAAAAGCGGTTGAATGTTGCGGAGAGACCCATCGCCCTGGGTAGAATAGCGCACGTGACCCATCGCCATGCGACCGGTCAGCCTTTCGATCACGTTCCGGTCCACGAAGTTGTCGCCGATCAGACCATGCCGGCGTTCGCCGTTGAAACGGCTCCCGTTGTAGGACACGATGCCAGCAGCCTCTTGGCCGCGATGTTGCAGCGCGTGAAGCCCAAGCGCCGTAAGCGCCGCCGCCTCGTCCATGCCGAATATGCCGATCACGCCACATTCTTCGTGCAGCCGATCATCGTCGGAGTTGATGAGGGTTTGCGGGGGAGAACCGTTAGGGTCGTTGGTCGTTGTCAGCGCGGGCAGGGCTGGCAGGGCCATTAGTGCCTCCGGGCGTGAGCAAGTGGTATCGAGGAGACAACGATACGCTGTACTCACCGCACAACTGTCAATTATGAGCGACCATGTGCGCTGTGACGGCGCGCAATGCAAGCGTCAATTCGCGTACTTCGCAGAAAATGTGAAACCTTTGTGTCAGCTCGACTGATCAGTGTCGCTCGTCGGCAGCTCTGCTGGGACAATATAGACGAGCATCTGCTCGAAGGCCTGACCGGTGGAACGGATGGCACTGATGGATGCGGCTTGGCGCACCCAAACGGGGTGCGTTTCCGGGTTTGGATAGAGTTTTTCGTAGAGCAGGAACGGGATCACGATCAGGACAAACCCGCGGGCTAAGCCGAACAACAGCCCGAATGCGTGGTCCAGCAACCCGAAGCGACTGTCGCTGATGGCATCAGAGATGCGAGACGTGACCAGGTGCACAATGATCAGCACAACAAGGAAAATGATCGCACCAACGGCAATCTGCGCAATTTGGACCGGCGCGCCGACTTGATTGGCGATGTCTTCCGCGATCTGCTTTTGGTACAGCACGAAATAGAGAACGGCCCCGCCGGCGACGAGCCAAGACAGGATCGAAAGAACTTCGCGGGCCAAGCCGCGGTACATCGCGAGGATACCTGACAGCAGCGCAACAGCGATCAGCGCAAAATCCAGATAGCTCAATGGGCCGATCATGTTCCTAACTACCTTGTCGTCCCTCGGGAAAGTCAAATTCGGTCACTCGCATGCCATCAGGGCTTCCGCAAGGCCTTTGATGTGAGAATGCCGCTCCAAACGGATATTTAGGTTTTTAGGCGTGTCTCCGGTCCGCGCAAATATAGCCCCATCGAACCCAAGTTTCCTTATTTCCCGCAGCCGCGTCGCAGCATGACCGGCGGCGCGAACGGCCCCGGACAAACTGATCTCACCAAAATAGGCCCAATTACGGCGAAGCGGGCGACCGCTCAGTGAGGACATCAGCGCCGCCGCCGCAGCGAGGTCGGCTGCCGGCTCGGCAATGCGGATCCCGCCCGCGACATTGAGATACACATCATGCTGGGCGAACGATATCCCGCAACGGGCATCCAGTACTGCTAACAACATGGATAAGCGGTTTGAATCCCACCCAACGACGGCACGACGGGGTGTGCCCAAGGCACTTGGCGCAACCAGGGCTTGAAGCTCGACCAACAGCGGCCGGGTGCCCTCGATTCCAGCGAACACGGCGGAACCCGGGCTGTCCGGATCGCGATCGCCAATGAACAACTCGGATGGATTGGCGACCACGCGCAGTCCGGTTTGCGCCATTTCGAATACGCCGATCTCGTCGGCCGGTCCAAAGCGGTTTTTAACTGCGCGTAGCAGTCGGAACGGCTGGCCACGGTCGCCTTCGAAGTAGAGGACCGTATCCACCATGTGTTCGACCACCTTCGGGCCGGCGATCTGGCCCTCCTTGGTAATGTGGCCAACAAGAAACAGGGCGGGGCCTGCAGATTTGGTATAGCGGATCAACGTCTGTGTTGCCGCGCGCACTTGCGCGGCGCTGCCCGGTGCGGAATCAAGCGCATCTGCCCAGAGGGTCTGGACGGAGTCTATAATTACGAGATCGACGCCGCGCTGATCGTCGAGCGTGGCCAGGATGTTGGCCAGATTGGTTTCCGCAGCAAGGTGGACGGGGGCCGCTTCCAGGCCCAGCCGTTGGGCGCGCATCCGCACCTGGGCACTTGCTTCCTCACCCGAAAAATAGAGCACGGTTTTGCCGTGAAGCGCGAGTGCAGCCGCCACTTGCAACAGCAAGGTGGACTTGCCGATCCCGGGCTCGCCGCCAATCAATGTCGCAGACGCCGGAACGATGCCGCCGCCGAGCACGCGATCGAGTTCGGTGTTGCCGGTCGCCAGGCGCGGAGTTGCATCGGTGGCGCCGTCCAGTCCTTCGAGGCGTACGACTTTGCCGCCGCGTAACGTCGTCAGTCCCGATCCCGGCGGCACGGCGTGTTCCGTCTCCTCGACGAGGGTATTCCAGCTATGGCAGGACGGGCACTTGCCCACCCAGCGCGGCGAGATCGCGCCGCACGACTTGCAAATGAACTGGCTCTTCGCTGCTTTGGCCATGCCCTAATCCATCGTTGCCGCGTCGGTCTTTGCCGGATGGTAAATCCGGTGGGTGCGTGACGAAATGCGGGTCAGGATCTCGTAGCCGATCGTGCCCGCTGCCTCTGCAACGTCGTCCACGCTGGTTTTATCGCCGATCAGCGTGGCCCAACCGCCGCGGCGCGCGTGCTGGTCGTCGATGTCCGTAACGTCGACCGTGACCAAGTCCATGGAGATCCGGCCGACAATCGGCGCGAGGTTGCCGGCAAATGCAACCATGGGCCCCGTCGCGCGATCCGCGGGCACGGACGTGCGCAAGTAGCCATCTGCGTAGCCGGTTGCGATGGTCGCAAGGCGCGTCATGCGCTGTGTTTCAAAGGTTGCGCCGTATCCGACCGACGTGCCCGCGGCCACGGTTTGCGTCTGCAAGATGCGGCCGTGATAGCGGACGGTGGGACGCATCGGGTTCGGCGGCTCCGCCAGGGCCAGGCCGCCATAGAGCGCGATGCCAGGGCGTACAAGATCATAGGACATGGCGGGGTTGGACAGGGTTGCCGCCGAGTTCGCGAGGCTCAACGGCGACTTCGGGAATGCGTCCCGCACGGACTGGAATGCGGCGTTTTGAGCCGCGTTGAGCGGATGTTCGGGGGTATCGGCGCAGGCCAGGTGGCTCATAACGAGCGACGGGACAAAAGGTGACAAGATATCGGGCGTGGCGGTCAGACGCTGGATGTCGTCCCGGTTCAGGCCCAGGCGCGTCATGCCCGTGTCGACATGAACGGCAGCGGGATGAGATATTTCGGCCTCTCGGCATTCGCGGGTCCACTCTTCGACGTCGGCAAAACTGGAAAGGACCGGGCGTAGATTATGGAAAACACAATCGTTCACCGTGACGGGCAACAGTCCGTCGAGGACATAGATTGTCGTGTCCGGCAGCACGTCTCGCAGCCGGTGGGCCTCATCGAGCGTTGCGACGAAAAAGGTCTGACAACCGGCTGTCGCCAGAGTTGGTGCGACTTCAGCCAAGCCGAGGCCGTAGCCGTCCGCCTTCACGACGCCTGCGCATTCGGCCGGCGCGGCGCGCGCAGCAAGGTCGCGCCAGTTGGCAGCAATCGCGTCTAGATCGATTTCCAGTACGGTCCGCGCAGAAGCCGGTGCCACTTCAGCGATGTCGGGCGCAAAGGTCATGGCGCGTACAACTCTTATCCAGGGGCTTTGGTCTATCCAAAGTTCTCAGGCAACCTGTCCGTCGGGGCGAGGTCGCTGAAGCGTGTGTACTGCCCTTCGAATGCGAGTTCCACCGTGCCCACCGGGCCGTGACGTTGCTTGCCGATAATCACTTCGGCCTTGCCGTGGACTTGTTCCATCTTGGTCACCCAGTCGCCGAACTCGGCCGTGCCTTCAGCCGGTTTGGTCCGCTCGACATAATACTCCTCGCGATAAACGAACATGACAACGTCGGCGTCCTGCTCGATCGAGCCGGACTCGCGCAGATCCGAGAGCTGCGGGCGCTTGTCTTCGCGCTGCTCAACCTGTCGCGACAGCTGTGACAGAGCGACGATCGGGACTTCGAGTTCCTTCGCGAGTGCTTTCAGGCCGGTCGTAATCTCGGTCAGCTCTTGCACGCGACCGGCTGATGCGGACTTAGCCGAGCCCGAGAGGAGCTGAAGATAGTCGACAACCAGAAGGTCCAAGCCATGCTGCCGCTTGAGACGACGCGCACGTGCGGCCAGCTGACCCACCGTAATGCCGCCGGTTTGGTCGATGAACAACGGCGCCTGGGACATCTCCCGGGTCTTTTCGACCAGCCGGCGAAACTCGTCTTCCGTGATCATACCGCGGCGGATCTTTTCGGACGGAATCTCGGCTTGCTCGGAGATGATCCGGGTGGCGAGCTGCTCGGCAGCCATTTCGAGGGAGAAGAACCCGACGATGCCCCCGTCGATGGTCTTCTTCGAACCGTCGGATTGCTGTTCGTATTTATGCGTGCGCGCAATGTTGTACGCGATGTTGGTGGCAAGCGATGTCTTACCCATCGACGGGCGGGCCGCGAGGATGATCAGGTCGGATTTCTGGAGGCCGCCAAGACGCCGGTCGAGATCGGCCATTCCTGTCGAAAGACCCGAGAGGTGACCATCGCGCTGGTAGGCCGCATTCGCCATCTCAACCGCATCGGCAATGGCATCACCAAAGCTGCAGAAGCCACCGCCATAGCGATTGGTTTCGGCCAGGGAGTAGAGTTGCTGCTCAGCAAGCTCGATTTGACGTTGGGGTGGCGTGTCGACCGGTGAGTCGTATGCCGTCGTCACCAGGTCCGAGCCGACGATGATGAGTTGGCGGCGCGTGGCAAGGTCGTAAATCGTACGGCCGTAGTCGCCCGCATTCATGATCGTCGTGGCTGAGGCGGCCAGGCGCGTCAGGTACTGCGGCGCCGTCAGCGTGTTGTCGATCGGTTCGTGGTTCTCGAAGAACGTGCGCAGCGTAATCGGCGTCGCCCGCTTGCCGGCCGTAATCAGCTTCGAGGCGGTCTCGTAAATCTGCTGGTGGAGTGGCTCATAAAAATGCTCGGCGTTCAGAAAGTTCGAGACGCGGTCGAGCACTTCATTGTTGATCAGAATCGCACCCAGCAGGGCTTGTTCCGCCTCGATGTTGTGCGGCGCCTGGCGATAGGGCAGCGGTTCATCAGCCGCAGCTTGCGCTTTCAGCTGATCTGACGGGAGGAGGGCAAGGTCTGTCATACGCGCTGGATACCGCGGAGCTGATTCGATCCAGCGCGAAAAGTCAGGTTATGTCACCCATTCACAGGACGACGAGTTTCCGTTTGATCGTGACAGAATCAACCGGGCCATATCCACGGCGTGGAGACCAGCCGATCAGACGGTGCCATCCGCCTGCGGTTGCTCCTCGGCGCCGGCGTCGGTATCGCGATCTTCATAGCTGTCGCCGTCTTGGGCGTCGGGATCGAAGGTTTCGATGTCCAGCTCTTCGTCACGAATCACGGTCACGTCCTCGCCGCGCGCTTGGCGCTCAGCCTCGTCCTGGGAGCGTGCCACGTTGATGTTGACTTTGACGTCGACTTCCGGGTGTAGAGCGACGGCGACCGTGTGCAGGCCGAGTTCCTTGATCGGGGTTTCCAGGCGAACCTGACGGCGATCAACGTTGGTGCCGCTGTCCGTGATCAGCTCGGCAATGTCGCGCGAGCTGACGGAGCCATAAAGCAGGCCCGTGTCTCCGGCCTGACGAATGGCCGTGTAGACGGTGCCATCAAGCTTTTCGCCGACACTGGCAGCTTCGCTCTTGAGCTCCAGATTGCGGGCTTCGAGCGTTGCGCGACGGGTTTCAAACTCTGCGAGGTTGGCTTTCGTGGCACGCAGGGCCTTTTTCTGCGGGAGCAGGAAGTTCCGCGCAAATCCATCCTTCACACGGACGATCTCGCCCATTTGACCAAGTTTCGGAATGCGCTCGAGTAAGATGACTTCCATGGTTCACTCCAGATCTGATTGCTGTTGCACCGCTGCGAAGCGCGCGGGGCCTCAAGTGGTGTTGGTTGGGTTTTGGCCTTGTCCCGGTGGTGACGGACCACGCGGCTGCGGCTGATCTTCGAGCAGCTGGCGGCGCATCGGCCAGACGGGTTCCGCCAGGCCGACCATCGCAAGTGCAATGCCGGAAAGCGGGTTCAGAAACAGCAGTGCGAAATAGACCGCGATCAGCGCAACAACTCGCAACGATTGTCCGCGTGTCAACTGATGGATGATGGCGAGGCCAACCAGCATGTAGACGAGGAAAAACGCCCACGCGAAGCCCGACGCGATCAAACCGACCGGGCCGGAGACAAACGTCAAACCCGCAGCGATTGCGAACAACAACGGAAACGGGCGTGGGATGACAATGGTCGTGAAATCGAACCATGGTCGTTGCAGACGACCGGAGCGCGCGGTCACACCGGCCCCCAACCAGAGCCCGAACATCCCAACAAGCATCCATACTGCCGCGGTCGCTCCTGGCGTCATGCGTGCGATGACCTGGGCCAAGCGGTCCTTTTCTTCGGGCGTCAACGTGCGCGGCAAATCATTCGAGAGCTGGGTTTGCGCCTCGAAGAAGCGATCAATGGTCGGGCGCAGGGCCGCAGAAATGCTCTCGATATCGCCACCAATGGCAACGACTGCGGCCGTAGCCAACAGTCCGGACCAAATCGAGAGCGCGGCGAGGACCGAGCCGACCGGATACCACTGCACCCAAGCACTGCCGTCGTCCGCAGTTAAGTCGCGACGCAGCGTGAGCAGGTAGGTGAAGGCGACCATCGGTAGGGCGATCGCGATCGCGTACATGATGACCGCGACAGCATTTGCAATCAAGGCCAGACCAATTGCGGCCGTGGCGGCCGCACCCAGCGCCGTCATCCAGCCCCAACCAAACCCGGCAATGGCGATCGGAAGCGGGGCAAAAAACAGGCTAAGGGTGACCCCGATCAGGCTCCCGCCCACTGCTGAAATGAACAGGATTGCCGACGCGGCACCGGCACAAACGCTGATTATAGGCGAAAATGGCATCCGTTCAGCTGTCCCGCTCAAGGCGGTTAGAGGCCCGAACTGCTGGCCCCAACCGGTGCTGTTGATGACGTGCCGCGGCGCTGTGCGCCGCACACATCACGTTATCCGTTATCCAATTTACTTGATAATGTATGGCAGCAGACCAAGGAAACGGGCGCGCTTAATCGCACGGGACAGTTCCCGCTGCTTTTTCGTCGACACGGCCGTGATCCGGCTTGGCACGATCTTGCCACGTTCGGAAATGTAGCGGCCAAGCAGCTTCACGTCCTTGTAGTCGATCTTCGGAGAGTTTTCGCTCGAAAACGGACATGTCTTGCGGCGGCGGTGAAAGGGCCGGCGCATCGGAAGTTGGTGAATACTCGTCATTGCTGTCGCTCCATCGCACTTGGAGAATTAATCGCGCTGCGGTGCGCTATCGCGGGGTGGTCGGTCTTCACGTCGATCTTCGCGGGGGCCGCGATCTTCTCTCGACGGGCGATCGCCGCGATCAGATCTGGCACGAAATGTTGAGCCACCACGGTCTCCGCGATCGCCCCGGTCACCACGAGGGCCACCGCGGCCGCCACGAGAGCCGCGATCGTCGCGGTCCGGTTTGCGCATCATCACCGACGGCACTGTTTCGTGCTCTTCGACGCGGATCGTCATGAAC